>DATIGJ010000058.1:0-2198 GCA_035454765.1 Patescibacteria group bacterium | reverse complement strand
ACACTAAAGGCAATACGTGTCGGAATATTTGCTTTAATAAGACCCGTAATGACATTCACAGACGGACGCTGCGTCGCAATCACAAGATGAATTCCTGTCGCACGTGCCATCTGCGCAATACGGGCAATCGCGTCTTCCACTTCAACCGGTGCAAACATCATCAAATCAGCAAGCTCATCAACCACGACAACAATGTAGGGAAGTGCTTGAAATCCTGACAATTCATTATAGGAATCAATATTACGGACTCCCCGCTCAGCAAAAATTTTGTATCGCTTGTCCATTTCTCCCATGGCCCATTTAAGAGCCGAAAGAATCTTTTCAGGTTCGACAATCACCGGAGTCAATAAATGAGGAATACCATTATATGCCGTAAATTCAACACGTTTCGGATCAATCAAAATAAGTCGTACTTCCTGCGGCGATGCACGAAAAAGCATTGACGAAATAAATGCGTTAATCAGTACCGATTTTCCCGATCCTGTCGTGCCGGCAACCAAAACATGCGGCATTTTTGAGATATCAGCAATTACCGGATTACCGGACACATCAAGGCCAAGTGAAACGGTTAATTTCGATTTCGCCTTCTGCATCAAACTTGATGCAAGCATCGTTCGAAGCGTCACAACCTCAAGTGATCGATTTGGAATTTCAATACCGACGAGATTGCGTCCAGGTATGGGTGCTTCAATACGAATCTGACCGGTTGGTGCCTCAGTCGCAAGAGCCAAATCATTGGCAAGTGAAGTGATCTTTGATACTTTGGTGCCAAGTGCAATTTCAAGCGCATATTGTGTAACAGCAGGACCAAGATTGACCTCTGCAACACGAGCATCAATGCCAAAACTCTGCAGTGTTTTTTCAATCGTACTGGCTATTTTGTTGATATCTCCCCGCTCGGCTTTTTTGCCTGGGGCATCTGATAACAGAGACAACGATGGATATTCCCAGACACCGGAACCTGCTTGCCCAAGCATATTCGTCACCAATTTTTCAGGAAGAATTTCAACTTCTTTCTTTTGAATTGTAGGACCTTCCTGTTGTTTTCCTTTTATAACGACTGGCTGCTGATCTTCCTTTTGTCCACCGCCTTTAATCGTAATTGGCTTGGAACGATCAAATGACGATTCTCTATCTCCTCTACTAAATAATTTTCGGGGAATGAGCCGATTAAAGGTCCTCCCAATAGCAACAATCGCCTGCATGACTTCATCAATCGAGGTGTCAAAAAGAACGATACTTCCAACAAGTAAACCGCCGAGGAAGACAATATCAGCACCCGGTGTTGTCAAAATTTCTTCCAGAATGGTAAAAATCTGATTACCGACAGTCCCGCTTCGCGTAATAGACAATAATGAAATAAACAGCAAAAGATAGCCGATTGTTACATTCAACCGAGAGAGATACATTTTCAGATGGAGAAAAAGAAAACCAAATGCGACAAAAACAAACGGCACCATGATCGCAACACCACCAAATTTTTCGTGAAGCACATCATTAATCATCACCGAAGACTCACCATTTCTGGTAAAAGAAAGAAGAAGAAAGATTGCCACTATGAAAGCTCCAATCCCAAAAATTGTATAGACAGTTTTTTTCTTTAGTTTTAGTTTGAAGGGTTTCCTCCGACCACCACCCCGACGCTTCGCCATAGGAGTTATATTAACCCATTATAGAACTTTCACCCACGCTTGTCCATTCACTTACACTTCAATCACAACGGGAAGAATGAGAGGACGGGTGCGGAATTTTTTGAAGAGATGTTTGCCTGCAATCTCACCGATTGTTTTTCTCAAATGCACCCAATTAGTTACTTTTTCACGCTTGGCTGCAAGTGTTTTTTCTATCTCGCCAACTAATCCATTCGTGTCCGTAAGGGATGAACCGCGAAGAATAACCTCGGGACGAGCTGCCAACTGCCCATCAGACGCCTTTATCTCGGCAAGGATAACAACAACACCTTCTTTTGCCAATTTCTCCCGATCACGAATGACAAAATTCTCTACTTCTTCCCCTGACACTTGATCAACATAAATATTATTCAATGCAAGCTTTTTGCCAAACCGAATTGTGTTATTGCTAATCAACAACTCTTGTCCGTTTTCAAGAAGAAAAATATCCTTTTGCTTGTATCCCATCTGCACTGCATCTTCTCGATATGCAAGCATATCCTGATACGTACCACTGATGGGAATATG
>DATIGJ010000057.1:0-3265 GCA_035454765.1 Patescibacteria group bacterium | reverse complement strand
AGTATCCAAAGTATTGTGTTTTTTTTGTTTCTGCTTTTTAGTTTTGTCTTATTTTTTCTTCAGGGAAGAGGAGGTTTTCTTAATAGAAAACGGTAGAAGTTTATGAATATTCGTGTAATCTTTGAGGATGATGAGATTCTTGTCATTGATAAACCTGCAGGCATAACGGTGAACCGTGCTGAAACAACACGGCATGAAACAACCGTACAAGATTGGGCGGAAGAAACATTAAAGATCAAATATCAAAGATCAAATCTTAAATATGGTGATGAAGGGTGGACTCCGGAAATTGATTTTTCCCAAAGGGGTGGTATTGTTCATCGGTTGGACAAGGAAACATCAGGTGTATTAGTCCTTGCTAAGACTCCACAAGTATTTGTTGAATTATTAAGACAATTTCGTGAGAGGGAAGTGAAGAAAGAGTATCAAGCACTTGCTCACGGAAAATTGCAGCCTGAAGTGGGTGAAATTAATGTCCCTGTTGGAAGACTACCCTGGAATCGAAAACAGTTTGGTATAGTTCCAGGTGGACGTGAGTCAAAGACGTTATATAAAGTTTTAGCCTATTATCAGGAGCAGAAAAAGAAGGAGATATTTTCTTTTGTTGAACTTTATCCACATTCGGGAAGAACTCACCAAATCCGTGTTCATTTGAAATATATCGGGCATCCGATTTTTGCCGATTTTCTCTACGCGGGGAGAAAAACAGCACGAGATGACAGAAAAGTACTTGAAAGAGTATTTTTACATGCAGCAAAACTCAGCTTTACTCATCCTACAAAAAAAGAGTCAGTTACATTTTCCAGTCCTTTACCCGTAGAGCTTATTTCAGTGCTTGATGGATTATTAAAACTTTCTTAGGATTTTTTGTATAATAATATTATGAAGTCACGATCTGCCCACGGTGAGAGTAACAGTTTAAAAACGTTTTTTCTCTATTTTGGTATTGTTGTTTTTTTAATCGTGATTTCTTTAGGAGTTAAGTCATATTTTTTATTACAACAAAGCAGGTTTGATAGAGAGCATGAATTTATCCTTGCCCTAGTAACTGACAATCGAGTAGAGGAGCTTCTTGTGTTTCATCCTGGAGATCGAACTGTTACGGAAGTCTCTTTGGAAGGTTCATCTGTTAGACTTCCTGCGCTTGGGAGCGTTGTTGGTGTTCTTCCAGATGCGTATGTCACAAGTTCTCAAGATTTAGCAAGCCTTGATGCTAAGCAGATGCTTCGTGAAATTGCATGGAAATTTCCATCAGTTGATACGAATCTGACTATTTTTGATGCATTTGGATTGATGGTGACTGCACAGCGTGCAACTGTGAATGCACAGGATCGAGAGGTCATTACCGTGTCGAAAGAGACGGAAGCGGTGGATCAACAACTGAACAATCTTTTTGTTGATGATACTATTTTTGCTGAAAATATCAGCATTCAAATTATTAACGCAAGTGATCAGCCCGGTCTTGGAAGAAGGCTTGAACGAATATTAGAGCATCTTGGGGCGAATATCGTTGCTATATCATCAGCACGTCAGGAAGAAGAGATATCGACAATTCAGTATTATGGAAAGATATCCTATACATTGAAGAAATTTAAGAAATTATTAAATTTTCCAATAAAACAAATTGAAAAGAAAACAATCGCAGATATTGTTATTATTATCGGTAATGATGCAAAGTAGGTGAATATATTCGAATAGGTATGATTATTGTTATAACTATCGGTATCGCAACTCTATCCGTGCTAATGGCATTATTTTCATTGTGGAGACAGGATAAACTTGATGAAGTAAAAAGAGTGCGAAAAAAATTAAAACGGGAAAAGGTGATTTTTCATTCAGGTTCCTGATCTTCCCTCTTTGACGCCTTAAAAGATAATTTTATTTTTTCAACAGAAACAAAAGAAGGTTGGTCTCTAAATCGTTTCATGCGTTTAATTTCGCGTACAAAGATACCGACGCGATTATTATCAACTGTTCGAACATATGCGTCATATTGATTGCCTGCCTGCATAAATTTAATGAGTCGTTGACAAATATCATCTGGCAACATGCCGATATATTGATTACTGTCATCAACTGCAAAAATTTTGTTGCGTTTAATAGTAAGTTCGATTTTTTCTCCTGATCGAAGTGGAGAGAGTACTTTTTTATCTGCAAGGTTTAATAACTCAATAACTTTTGTCTTACCCGGTTCTTCAATAAAAAGGTTATTGATTTGTGTGTGTTTAATTGGTTTATTATCATTCAACCGTTTTAAGTTTTTCAAAGCGATTGGGTTTTGCATATCAAGATTTAAGACCTTTTCATAAATGGATTTTGCATCTTTTGTTTGTCCAAGACTAAGATGCGCAAAAGCAAGGCGATTTAGTGTATCTATATCGTTAGGATTTTCAACAAGGAGTTGTTGATTGCATTCGATTGCGGTTTGCCAATCTCCGACTAAGGCAGTTTGGATAGCTTGAGATTTAAGCTGAGTCATGCAACGGTTGAGAGAAATTCTACAGACATTTATTGCAAAAGTCAAGGGAGAAGAGGTATAATTGGCTAAGAGCAAATGGTATATGGCTTATGGTTTCAAACTATTTTCAATTAGCTATATGCAATAAGTCATAAGCAAATCTATGAGCGGACATTCAAAATGGGCAACAATTAAACGGCAGAAAGGAGCCAATGACGCGAAACGCGGCGTATTATTTACCAAACTTTCAAAAGCTATTACGATTGCGGTACAGCAGGGTGGAGGAATAGCTGATCCTGATGATAATTTTCGACTTCGTCTGGCAGTTGAGGCGGCTCGCAACGCGAACATGCCAAAAGAAAACATCGAGCGGGCAATTTCACGAGCTTCGGGTAAAGAAGGAGCTAATCTTGAAGAAGGATTATACGAAGGATTTGGCCCGGGAGGATTTAGTGTTATTGTCGAGTCATTATCTGATAATAAACAAAGAACTGTTTCTGAAGTAAAAAATGTCTTTGATAAAAATGGCGGCAACTTGGGTAGTCAAGGAAGTGTACAGTACCAATTTGAGAAAAAGGGTATGATAACAGTTGATCAAAATGGGAAAAGTATTGATGATATCTTTCTTGTTGCCGCAGATATTGGAGCAGAGGATGTAGAAGAAGCAGGCAATGAAGCATTGGTTTATACGCTGCCAGAAGATCTTTCACGCGTTAGAAATGGACTCATAGATCAGGGATTTACGGTAAAAACTGCTGAACTCTCATGGAGACCTATAGTAAATAATTCGATTAGCGATCTTTCTCA
>DATIGJ010000056.1:0-12060 GCA_035454765.1 Patescibacteria group bacterium | reverse complement strand
CGTTGGGGGGTAACAGGCTATGCGATCGCTCATAGTGGTTTTCAGGCTCTAAATAGTTACATTGGGAAACCCGATATTTTCGGGCGAAAACTAGAGGCAGAACAATCCAATCTTCCCGATTCTCTTGCCAGTTCAGCCGTTGTCGTTATGGGCGAAGGAAATGAACAACAACCACTGGGAGTAATCACCGATCTGCCGTTCATCACCTTCCAAAAAAGAAACCCAACACAAAAAGAATTAGATGCGCTCAAAATCAATATCCATGATGACATCTATGCTTCACTACTAACTGCTGTCTCATGGAAATCTAAAAAAAATGAGAGAAATTCGTAGAGAAAATCCGCGACCATTTTTACAAACACATCCTGATCAACAAATAAATATGGACTTGCAGGCATGCTTACTTCGTGCATCAGGAATGCTTAATTTTCCATTTGGAAAATGTAATCAAACAACTGATATTATTATTGCAGTCTTAGAATCCCGTGGATTTAGACCTGTTTACGGCTATTTTCACCTTGACAAACCTGATCGTGGAAAAACAAAAAAAGTACATACATGGGCTACGGATGCTCAAGCTAGATTTATCGACTTAACGGGAAACCAATTTAATGAATTTTTAAACGACGGAGACAAATTTCCAGCCGGTGTCGTTATTATTGAAGAAAATGATCCACGCAGGACAAGATATCAACCTTTTAGGACAAAACCCGTAGCTCTTCCTCAATAAATTCATCCAAATCACCATCAAGAATCTTATCCGGATTGCCACTCTCAAAATTTGTCCGTAAATCCTTCACCATTTTATAGGGATGCAAAACGTATGACCGAATTTGATTACCCCATCCAGGCGTTTTGTACCCACCTTTTAATTCTGCTTCTTTCTTCTTACGCTCTTCCTCCTGAATCGCCCACAATTTCGCTTTCAAAAGTTTCATCGCAAATTCACGATTTTGAATTTGTGACCGTTCAACAGAGGCAGTAACAACAATACCCGTTGGCTTATGTTTAATTCTGACAGCAGTTGAAACTTTATTTACATTTTGTCCGCCGTGTCCGCCACTTCGAAATGCTTCAAATTCAATATCGTCTTCTTTCATCTCTACCCCTTCGACACTTTCAACTTCAGGAAGCACCTCAGCCATCGCGAAGGATGTTTGTCTCAATTTATCCGCATTAAACGGTGATTGACGCACAAGCCGATGGACACCTGCTTCATGTTTAAGATTCCCATACGCATAGGTGCCAGCAACAGCAATCGTAATACTTTTAAGGCCTGCCTCATCCCCTGGTGTCTGATCAAGAATTTCATACGACCATTTCTTTCGTTCACAATATCTTGTATACATACGAAAAAGCATTTCAGTCCAATCCATTGCTTCTGTACCTCCTTGCCCTGAATGGATTGCAAGAATAGCATTACCTTTATCGTACTGCCCAGAATAAAATAGAAGAATTTCGAGTTTTTTCAATAATTTTTCTGCTTCATCAATCTCTCCTTCATCAAACCAGAGTTGCAACAATTCAATCTCCTCAACTTCTTTTTGCAAATCAGAAAGTTCTTTCATCTTCTTTGCGGCAGTCTGATGATCCTGCCAGAAATCTCCATGTGTACTTTCTGCCTCCAATTCTCTAATTCTTTTTCTTTTTTCATCAACGCCCACCGTTGCAACAAGTTTTAAAATACGAGTTTTCAAATCTTCCATACATACTATTATACTATGAAGAAAAAGTTATTGCTTTCTTGTGAAGTTTGCGATTTGATCGATTGTATATTCTCGAATTGAATGAAAATCCTTTGGTACTTGTTGAAAACGGGAAAACAGAGCAATCGCATCACCAAGAGTCAAATCAAGAGCATATTTCTGCAATGTATCAACTTGTGCTGCAATATCTGTCTGTAACTTTCCGGAAATCTCTTCCGCTTTCTCCGTACTGGCACCTTTCACGCTACTCCCTGCAAGGTCAAACACATCCATTATTTGATTTTTAACGGTACCACTATAATTACCAACTAAATAAACAACAACGATCAAGGCAACTATCAACGAAACATTTTTCAAGGCAGTCCGCATACGTTTTAACTATAGCAAAACCCTTGACATTCTGGCAAATATAGGATATAAATGATTATGGCAATGCTCGCAAATAAAGCATTTGTTATTGTTTTTCAAAATAGGCAAGTAGGCTGATACGTAACCCGCAAAAAAAATGCGGGTTTTTTTATTTTTATGTGTGGTGTTATTGGCATTTCATCAACCGATAATCACGCCTCATATTTCGTCAGACGAGGCTTAGCTGCCCTGCAACACAGGGGGCAAGAAAGCGCAGGCATTAGTGTGATAAACACCTCAGGAAAAATTCTTACGGAGCGGAAAATGGGACTCGTGCCACAGGCAATTAGTGAAGAAGTCCTCGAAAAACTTGGAAAGAACAAACTCGCGACTGGACACACACGCTATGGGACTACCGGAGCTTCAACCCTCGATAACGCTCATCCAATTACTCTCTCACAGGGAAAATATACATTGAGCATCATCCACAACGGCAATTTACCTGATATCTCTAACCTTCAAGATGAACTCAAAGAATATGATAAAGATCTAAGCGACACGATACTTGTCGCTCGATTACTGCTTAAAAAACGGCCAACATGTAAGACATGGGAGGATACATTGATACAAGTCCTCCCTGAATGCCGCGGATCATATAATTTCATCCTTCTTACCGATGATAACGAATTGTTTGCCATCCGTGATCCATTTGGTCTCTGGTCATTAAGTCTTGGCAAACTGGAAAATGGTTACGTCGTCGCATCTGAATCAGCAGCACTGGATGCAATTAATGCAGATTTCATCCGAGACGTTGAGCCAGGGGAAATTATCAAACTCACTCCTGATGGAAAAATCAATTCATTCTTTTTTGGAGAAAGTAAACATCCCATGCACTCCCTTTTTGAGTATGTCTATTTCGCACGACCTGACAGTTTTGTAAATGGCGTTCGTATTCGCGCAGGACGAGAACAATCAGGAAGATATCTTGCCGATCGCATTAAACAAAAAAAGCTTAAACCAGATGTTGTTGTCCCTGTTTTCGAATCAGGATTTCCAGCAGCAAAGGGAACTGCTGAAAAGCTTAACATTCCAATCGCCGTTGCGATTACAACCAGTAACTATGTTGGCCGTACGTTTATCCAACCCGGACAACATAACCGAATGAAAGCAGTCAATCATAAACATAATATTGTCGGTGATGAAATTATCGGCAAAAAAATTGTTGTTGTTGATGATTCAGCAATTCGTATGACGACAAGTAAAGCACTCATTCAAGAGCTCCGTGATGCTGGAGCAAAAGAAGTATATCTTGGTATTGCAAGTCCACCGGTTGTCTATCAATGTGATATGGGAATTGATATGCGAAATAAAAAAGATTTACCAGCAAGTGAATTTGAAAAGAGTCCTTTTGAGATTATTGAACGAAATATCGCCGATATGATTGGCGCTGATGAAATGATCTATCTACCGATTGATGAAACAACAAAAGCCTTCGGGGCCGACAAGGATTATTTCTATTGGTATCCCTTTGGTGGATCTCATCCCATTCGAAGCAAACATGCAGAGTTCCCTAAAAAAGATAAGCAAATCGGCAACAAAATAAAACTCTGTATCTTTGCATCAGGCAAAGGAACTTACGTCCAGGATATTATTGACGGAATAAATTCAAACGAAATTGATGCAGAGATTGTCTCCATTGTTACCAATAAAAAAGATGCGCCCGTTATTCAAAAAGCAAAGAAACACAAACTTCAAACAAAAATTATTGAATATATAGGGAAACAATCAGACAAAAAAACACGAGCTGCATACGAACAGAAACTGCTCAACTATATTAAGACCATCAATCCTGATCTCATTTTGCTTTCTGGATGGCAACTAATTCTTGGTGATACCTTTCTTAAAGCAACTCAAAACTTACATATTCCTATTATCAATCACCATCCCGCGCTTTTAACAAATAAAAACGAAAAAACGATTGCAACATCCAGAGGTCCTATCCCTGTACTTCGCGGAAGTCATGTCGGAGAGGACGCATTTAAACAAAAATTGCAGGTTGGAGGTATTTCTGTCCATCAAATTCTTCCTGGAGATGCCGTTGATGTTGGCCCTATTATCATGAAATCTGAAGTACGTATTCATCCGACTGATACAAAAGCCTCATGGGAACAAAAAATGCATGAAGCAGAACACCAACTCGTCTCGACGGCACTCAAACGAATCGTACATGTTATGAAACAAAACATTGATATAAGTGCAGGCAGGTTCCCCTGGTAATTCCAAGGATATCAAGTGTACCAAAGGTATTAAGAGCAAAAAAAGCTTTTGATAGTTTTGATACCTTTGATACTTTTCGGTACAAAACTTGCAAAATTATGAAGAAAAAAACAGAAACTAAATCAGTGACGAAGAAAAAAATACTTATTATCGCATCAGGAGCACGAGAACACGCACTCGGGTGGAAACTTGCTCAATCGCCAAAAGTCGGCAAAATATATTTTGCTCCGGGTAGTCCAGGGACAGAGCAAATTGGTGAAAGTACGGGGATTGACATGTTTGATAATGAATCTCTCGTAAAATTCGCACTGAAAAATAATATCGATTTCACCATCGCTCCTCAAGATGATATTTTGGCAAATGGAGTTGTTAATGCATTCCAAGCAAAAGATCTAAAATTTTTGGACCGACAAAAGAAGCAGCACAAATTGAATGGTCAAAAGTTTTTTCAAAACAACTAATGCGAGAGGAAAACATTCCAACCGCAAAATATAAAACCTTTATCGATATTGCCCTCGCAAAAAAATATCTAAAAAAACAAAATTTCCCAATAGTTATTAAATCTGACGGTTTGGCATTTGGAAAAGGAGTAATTATTGCCCAAACACATCAAGAAGCCGAAAAAACACTTGAAGATATTTTAGTTAAAAAAATCTTTGGTAAATCAGGAGACCAGGTCGTGATTGAAGAATTTTTGGAAGGCACTGAAATCTCCATCCATGCACTCTCTGATGGAAAACATGTTTCACTTTTCCCTGCTTCTCAAGATCACAAAGCAATCTATGAAGGAAATAAAGGACCAAATACCGGCGGTATGGGTACAATCGCTCCCCTTCCCGAAATAACCAATGCACAACTTGAAGAGATTAAAGAAAAAATAGTTATACCTACAATTAAAGGAATGATGAAAAAAGGATTACCTTTTATCGGTTGTCTCTTTCCAGGTTTAATGATAACTAAAACAGGCATAAAAGTAATTGAATTCAATAGTCGTTTTGGTGATCCGGAAATTGAATCCTATATGCGACTTCTTGAAACCGACCTTTTTGATATTCTCAATGCCTGTGTTGACGGAACGCTTGATAAACAAAACATTACGTGGTCCAATAAATCCGCCTGCACCATTGCGCTGGCATCTGCCACATATCCTGAAGGCTCTCACAAGGGCGATGTCATCAAAGGACTTGAAAAAGTAAAAGATAAAGATGTTGTTATCTTTCATTTTGCAACGAAAATGGAAAACGGAAAGTTGGTTACCAACGGCGGACGAGTTCTTGCCATCACAGCAACTGGAAAAATCTGGATGAAGCACTCGATAAGGCATACGCTGTTATCGGTGAAAACGGTATTCACTTTGAGGGAATGCAATACAGAAAGGACATAGGTCGTGTCTCAACAATAACAAATGAAACAAAAAAATCTCTTTCCCCAATTAAAGCAATCATCTTCGACATGGATGGCCTCATTGTTGATACGGAAATAATCGAATCAAAATCTTTGGAGATATTACTCAAACAGTATGGAAAAAAACCAATATATCATAATAATGGTCTCATTCATGAAGTCGGACATGCAGGTCCAGAAAAATTTCAAGCATTCAAAAAAAAGTATGCTATTAAAGATACTCTTGAAGTTTTTAGAAACAAGAAAAGAAAAATTTTTATGGAGTTATTGCAAAAGAAGATTACTGTTTTCCCTGGTTTTTTCTCATTAGTAGCATCGTTGAAAAAACGTAAGTATAAGATCGGTCTTGCATCCAGTCGAAATAGTGAGCATATCAATTTTACTATCGAAAGTATCAAAGCAAAAGACTATTTTGATGTCCTTGTCGGACCAAATGAAAATATTAAACACAAACCACACCCTGATCTTTTCATTGAAGCAGCAAAACAATTAAACGTAGATCCAAAAAATTGTTTTGCGTTAGAAGATTCAGAAGCAGGGGTTACTGCTGCTCATGCGGCAGGGATGAAAATAATCGCTATACCAAATCAATATACAAAGACTCATGATTTTTCAAAGGCAGATAAAATCATTGACTCATTAGAAAAAGTTGAAGAAGTTCTTGCATCTTTTGAAAAAAAAGATGAAATAAATGCACAGCGTATTGAAGTCTATGCAACAGTCTTTGATACCAGAGCAGACATCAGAAAGAAAAAATTTCAAATGGAAAATAAAAAAGTAACTGGCATCGAAATTGCAGATGTCTATACGATAGATAAAGCATTTAACAAAAACGAGTTAGAAAAACTTGGGTTAGCCCTATCAAATCCCGTTACCCAAACGATTACAACAAAACCACAAAATAAATTTGCTTATGCAATAGAGATAGGATTTCTTCCCGGTGTTACCGACAATGTCGCAAATACTACCCGTGAAACTGCAGAAGATCTTCTAAAAATCACATTTACAAATGGCGAAAATGTCTATACATCACAAACCACTTTCATTGCAGGCTCTATTTCAAAAAAAGAAGCTATTGCCCTTGCTGAATCGTTATATAATCCTCTGATTCAACGGATGCAAATCAAAAATTATGAGGAGTATAGTAAAGATGGCGGCATGGATATTACCGTCCCGAAAGTTCATCTCAATCACAAACCGGAAATATCAAAAGTGAATCTGAATGTTCCGGATGAAGAACTTATCAAAATTGGAAAAGAAGGAATTGCAAATTCCGATGGCACACGACGGGGACCACTTGCACTTGACCTTCTTTACATGAAAACGATTCAAGCATATTTTAAGAAACTAAAAAGAAACCCAACAGATATCGAACTTGAATCGCTCGCTCAAACATGGTCAGAACATTGCAAGCATACAATTTTTGCAGATCCTATTGATGAAATTAAAGACGGTCTCTACAAAACATTTATCAAAGGGGCAACGCAAAAAATCAGAAAAAACAAGGGAACAAAAGATTTTTGTGTATCTGTATTTACAGATAACTCAGGTGCAATTACATTTGATGATAACTATATCATCACACATAAAGTTGAGACGCATAACAGTCCCTCTGCACTGGATCCATTTGGAGGTGCCATTACTGGCATTGTCGGTGTCAATCGCGATACAATCGGATTCGGACTCGGTGCAAAACCTGTCGCAAACTTTTATGGTTTTTGTCTTGCTGATCCGAGAATTGATATTCCTCTCTATAAAGGAAAAAATAAAACACAAAAAATGCTTTCATCAAAAAGAATTATGAATGGTGTTATTGATGGCGTGAATGCAGGAGGCAATCAATCAGGAATCCCAACACCTCAAGGTTTTATTTATTTCGATGAACGATTCCGAGGCAAACCACTGGTCTTTGCAGGAACCGTCGGTGTTATGCCAAAAAGAATTAACAATAAACCAGCACATATTAAAAAAGCAGAACCGGATGACCTTATCGTTATGATCGGTGGGAGAGTCGGAAAAGATGGTATTCATGGAGCAACGTTTTCTTCGCAAGCTTTGGACAGCGGTAGTCCCGTCACGGCAGTTCAAATCGGTGATCCCATCACACAGAAAAAACTCAGTGACGCAATCGTCAAAGAGGCACGTGATTTACTTCTTTATAATAGTATAACCGATAACGGTGCCGGCGGACTCTCCTGTTCCGTTGCAGAAATGGCAAAGGAATCCGGTGGTTGTGAAGTTAATCTTGAAACGGTTCCATTAAAATATCCTGGACTTGAACCATGGGAAATCTGGATTTCCGAATCACAGGAACGGATGACACTTGCTGTTCCTGCAAAAAATTACAAAAAATTTGCTGATCTTATGCAACGCCGTGGTGTCGAATCAACAGTCATTGGTAGATTTACCAAAAACGGTAAGTGTGTTGTGAAATACGATAATAAAACAATCATGGACCTTGATTTAGAATTTCTGCACAACGGTTTACCACAACGTCCATTAAAGACAACCTATAAACCAACAAAAAATGCAGAACCAAAATTAGTTGCAAAAACAAACTATGCAAAAGACGTGATCTCATTGTTGGAATCTCTAAATATCACCAGTTTCTCCTTTATTACTCAACAATACGATCATGTTGTTCAAGCAGGACTCGTACTTTCTCCACTGCAAGGACGAGGAAGAATTAACGCAGAAACAAGTGTTTTCAGACCGGTGTTATCTTCGCAAAAAGGTGTCATTATGTCCCAAGGTTTATATCCAAAATACAGCGATATTGATACCTACCACATGGCAGCAGCAAGTCTTGATACAGCAATCAGAAATGCCGTTGCAGCCGGTGCAAATCCGGACTATATTGCAATATTAGATAATTTTTGCTGGACAGATAGTACCAATCCGGCAAGACTCGGACAACTCAAACGAGCGGCAGAAGCTTGTTATGATTATGCAGTCGCTTACGGCACTCCGTTTATCTCAGGAAAAGACAGTATGTTTAACGACTTTAAAGGGTTTGATCAAAATGGCAAACCAATCCACATTTCAATTCCACCAACACTTCTCGTTTCAGCAATCGGTGTAATCAATGACATAACAAAATCAGTTTCATTGGATGCAAAAATCTCGGGAGATTTAGTATACATCCTTGGTGATACCTTTGATGAACTTGGTGGATCTGAATACTTCTCACTCCTTGGCGATAAGACAGGTAACGCTGTCCCAAAAGTTGACGCAGAAAAAAATAAAAAATTATACAATGCAGTCTACAAAGCCATTGAACAAGAACTTATCGCATCAAGCATCTCTATTACTCGGGGCGGCATCGCAACTGCTTTAGCAAAAAAGGCCATTGGTGGCATGCTGGGACTTAAAATATCTCTCAAAAATATTCCAGGAAAAACCTCATCTGACACAGCCACTCTCTTTTCAGAATCACAAGGAAGAATTCTCGTCACGATTGCTCCGGAAAATAAAAATGCATTTGAAAAAATAATGAAGGGAAATAATGTTGCAGAAATTGGCAAAGTCACAAACGAACCCAAAATAATCGTTACAAATTCGAAAGGAAATCAAATCATAAATATTAAACTTGAAGAAGCAGCCGAAGCATATCGAGAAACGTTTCGGGATTATTAATTTTCAATTTTAAATTTAAGATTTCATTGAAAATTTCAAATTAAAAATTTTATGAATAAACCAAAAGTAATTGTTTTATCAGGATATGGACTCAACTGTGAAGAAGAAACCAAACTCGCCTTCGAACTGAACGGTGCTGTCGGAGATATTGTCCATATCAATGATTTAATTGCAGGAAAATATACATTATCTGATTACCAGATTATGGCAATCGGCGGAGGATTTGCCTATGGAGATGATACCGGTGCGGGAAACGCCTATGCAAACAAAATGAGAAATCATTTATGGACTGATATCGAAACATTTGTGAAAAGTGGTAAATTGGTAATTGGTATTTGTAATGGATTTCAAATTCTAATGAATCTGGGATTGCTTCCTGCACTCAACATGAAATATGGAAAAAGAGAAATGGGATTAATGCCAAATGCTATTCCTCGTTATACTGTTCGCTTCGCAGATTTAAGAAATGATAATACAACAAAATCCCCATGGCTTAAAGATATAGACACGCTCTCCGTTATGATGTCAAACGGCGAGGGAAGACTTGTCGCAGATGAAAAAGTGATGAAAGAAGTAAATAAAAAAGGCGTTGTTGCATTCCGCTATTATCAAGGCCCAACAAGTGATTATCTCAACTTGCCTTATAATCCAAATGGTTCCATCGAAGATATTGCAGGATTAACCGATGAGACAGGGCACGTGCTTGGCATGATGCCCCATCCGGAACGAGCTATGTTCTTTACTCAAACTGCAGACTGGGGATTGGTAAAAGAACAGCTCAAACGGGCAGGAAAACCGCTACCGCAATTTGCTGATGGTTTAAAAATCTTTGCGAATGCGGTAGAATACTTTAAGTAGTATGAATAAAAAAGAATATATCATTGCAACACTTGGTAGTCACTCAGCACTTCAAATCTTAAAAGGTGCGAAAGAAGAAGGATTCAAAACACTTGTCATTACAACGCAGAAAAGCACTGAATTTTATAAAACCTTCCCTTTTATTGATGAATTTATCGAAATCCCGTCATTTGCTGATTTTCCACAAATTGAATCAGAACTTATCGAAAAAAATGTCATTCTCATTCCTCACGGTTCTTTCGTTGCCTATCTTGGTTTTCAGAAAAATAAAAACATGAAAGTTCTCTACTACGGAAATAAACACGTGCTTGACTGGGAAGAAGACCGTATGAAACAAAGAGAATGGATGCAAAAAGCAAATATTAATTTACCCAAACAATTCAAAAGCGTTGATGATATTTATTATCCCGTTATCGTCAAATCCTATGGAGCAGCTGGAGGAAAAGGTTATTTCTACGCCAAAGACAAAAAAGACTATGAAAATAAAATTGAACAGATGGGAGATAAACGATTTATCATTCAAGAATATGTAATTGGTGTACCCATGTATATCCACTTTTTCTACTCTCCTCTTACAGAAAAACTTGAAATAATGAGTATTGATAGAAGATATGAAACAAATGTTGACTCATTGGGTCGCATTCCCCTTGCAGGACAAGAAGGACTTAAGATTGATCCGAGTTACGTAGTTGTTGGCAATGCACCACTTGTTCTTCGTGAAGGAATGCTCGTTGATGCATATAATATGGGCAAGAGAGTTATTGAAGCGTCAAAACAACTCATTGATAAGCGCGGGCTTTTCGGATCATTCTGTCTTGAAACAGTAATTTCCGAAGATCAACAATTCTTTGTTATCGAAATTTCCTGTAGGATTGTCGCTGGAACTAATTTGTTTACCAATGGCTCCCCTTATTCATGGCTCTATTATGATGAAGCAATGAGTACTGGCAGAAGAATCGCACGGGAAATCAAACAAGCTATTGAACAAAACAAATTAGATCTGATTTTAGACTGATGAAACAAACAAACCAATCATATGCACTCATCAGTGTTTTTGATAAAACAGGAATCGTTGACCTGGCAAAAATTTTCATGGAGGGAAAAATAAAAATTATTTCAACAGGAGGTACTGCTAAATATCTTCAGGAACATGGTATAGAAATCATCCCCGTTGAACAAATAACCCATTCGCCAGAAAGTTTTGACGGTCGGATGAAATCTATCAGTTTCCAACTTGCATCAGGAATTTTATTTGATCGGAAAAATGCTTCTCATCAAAAAGATGCAGACAAATTAAACATTCCACATATTGACTATGTCGTCTGCAATTTTTATGACTTTTGGAAAAATCCAGGTATTGAAATGATTGATGTCGGCGGTCCTACCATGGTAAGAGCAGCAGCGAAAAATTATGAAAGTATCACCGTTCTTGTTGATCCCGAGAACTATCCAGAAGTTATCAATGAAATAAATGAAGTTGGTATGGTCAGTGAAACGTTACGAAAAGTACTCGCGGCAAAAGCATTCTCTTATGTGGCAGACTATGATGGGATGATCGCAAACTATTTCCAAAAACAAACCGACGGACAAGAACTATTCATTAGTTTACAAGATGGAAGAAAGTTACGCTACGGAGAAAATCCTCATCAAGAAGGATCATTCTTCACTGATACTTCTTCAAAAGATGAACTTGGACTGGGAACATTTCAAAGACTACAGGGAAAAGATACGTCGTACAGTAACTATTTAGATCTTGACGCGGGACTCCAAACAATTTCTCTGATTGGACAAAAAAAACCAGCTTGTGTCATTCTCAAACATACCAATCCTT
>DATIGJ010000055.1:0-5759 GCA_035454765.1 Patescibacteria group bacterium | reverse complement strand
AATATTCTCTACTATGCAAGGAAAGATATTCATAAAGAGATTGGTACATATAGTATGCAGCTCCGGTAAACCAACGCATGCCGGCAAAACCGCTTGATCTCCAGATGAAGTTTTCATTGATAAAAACAAGTACGACATAGGTTATTGCCCAAAACCAAATAGCTTGTATATCAATCGGATTTGCAGCGATAGCATCGGTAAGTTTTGCGAATGGAACAACCGTGTATCTTCCGACACCGGTTGCAATAAATGATGCAATCATTGCACTAACAGCAAATTTTTTATAAGGTTTTGTTGCAAATAACCCAAAAAGAAATGGATTTTTCGGAATTTTTTTTATGTCTGAAGAATTTTGCTTGTTCATAGGTATGCGTTTATTATAGAGAGCTTCGTGTGTATACACAAGAAATATAGTTTAACTAGAAAAAAGTATTGCATTCTAGATCAGGAAATGATATAGTACGTCCATTATGTATGTAGAAAAAAACGCGAAGTACTCGGGATACCAAGAGGATGGTCGTTTGAAAGAACTCTTTGAGAGTAGTTATGGTAGAGATATTGTGGTAGTCACTACCCCTCCGGAAGAAGTAAAAACAGAAACTAAGAGAATAACTGTTTCTGAAGATGGAAAAATTGTTACGGAAGCGTTTCGTGTCACACATTCTGGTATGAATAGTCCTTTTAGGCGAGTTAGACTTGACGGAGTAGGATTTATGGATTCAAATGACCGACCCTTCCATGCACATATTGCCTATTGGAGTGATAGGGCAAGAGAAGCAGATAAGCATAGTGAGAGGTATGAGACGTTGGCTTCTGGATCAACGGTAGGTGAAGGTGGGGCTGGTTTTCTTTTGCTAGCAAGTACTGCGATTTATGCTTTGAATGATAGGCCAGGATGGGCATTGATTGGGATGGGGTTAACAGGTTTAGCAACGCTTGGGTTTGATAGACTTAGAAGAACGTTTCGTAACAAAGTAAGAAGTGGAAGACGTTATCAAGAAAATGTGCAAATCGCTAATGCAACAATTGGACGATCAGATATAGCAAGTAAACCTAAACGATAAAATTTTAGTAACGGTTAATTCTTTTTAATAAATATTCTCTCGTATTTTTTGATAAATCTTCATCAACTTCTTCAAATAGTTTCTGTAACATTTCTCCGATTTGTTTTCCCGGTTTGATATTAAGTTCTTTCATGATATCATTGCCGTCAATGGCAAGATCATTAATTGAAAATGGAGCAGGGGCGAGTTGATCTTCGACACGTTTTTTAAAGAGTTTGAGTCGCCAGCTTTCTGCCGTTTGTGTCCCGCCGCCGAGTCTGTCACCAACTCTGAGATCCATCATATCACGGACATTTTCAACCCCAATTCGTCTGATGAAACGTCGCACTGCCGCATCAGTTATTTTTTCATCAACGGTAAACATGTGCCACCGAACAAGTTTGGTTATTTTTGTTCTATCTTTTTTTGAGAATCGTAAATCTTCACAAATTTGATACGCGAGTTTTGCTCCGGCGATTTCGTGATTGTAAAAAATGACGAGTCCGTTTGCATCTGTTGATTGAACGCTCGGTTTTCCAATATCATGAATGAGTGTCGCAAATCTGACAACAGGGTCAGTTGATGGACAATATTTAAGAGATAACACATTATGCGTAAAGACATCGTCTTTGTGATGTCGTCCAGGTCGCTCCTGTGAAACACCAATTCCTTCCAATAATTCCGGAAGAATATATTGGAGAAGATTGGTGTTTTTTAATAACATAATTCCTTCATACGGATAGTCACTTGCGAGAAGTTTCATAAGTTCATCACGGATACGTTCACGGGAAATTTCCGCAAGAAGTTGTGCATCGTGGGTGATTGCTTTTAACGTCTGTTCTTCGATATGAAAACCAAGTTGGCTGGCAAATCTGACAGCGCGCATCATTCGAAGTGCGTCTTCTTTAAAGCGAAGATTTGGATCACCAACTGCACGGATGAGATGGTTTTCCAAATCTTTTTTTCCATCAAAAGGATCGACAATCTGTAAGTTTCCATTTGACGTGTTCATTGCTATTGCGTTCATCGTGAAGTCGCGGCGGGAAAGATCCTCTTCAACAGTTTTACCCCACTCGACTTTTTCCGGATGGCGGCGATTTGTATATCCATGTTCTGTTCGAAAAGTTGTTATTTCAACTACGCCAGGGTGTTCAGTTTCTGTTAGTGTTTTTAATGGTATGCCCACTGTTCCAAATTGATTATCATAAAAAGCATCAGGGAACATCTGCAACATTTCTTCAGGAGTTGCGTTGGTTGTCAGATCCCAATCTTTCGGCAATTTATTTTGCAACAAATCGCGGACACATCCACCGACAAGATAAATTTCATATCCAGCATCAATGATTTTTTTTTGTAGTTCAAGAATATGTTGTGGTATTTTGTCAATCATACTTGCTCCTCGAAGTCCGCCAGTTGGCGGACGAAGTGGAGTCTGATATAGTATAGCAAATATGAAACCGAAAAAATGGGAGTTTGTTGGCAAAGGGCACATCGCCGCGGGCGCTGAGCGAATTGATGAATTGATTGATTTGTTGTTGGAGAATCGGGGGATTAAGACTGCGAAAGAACGAGATGAATTTTTATATCCAACCTTGGAAGCGGTTACTCCGGAGAGTGTTGGGATTGATTTGAAGGAATTAACAAAAGCTCTTAAAAGAATTAAGAAAGCGATTGATCAAAAAGAACAAATTGTGGTATTTGGTGATTATGATGTGGATGGGATTACCGGAAGTGCAATTCTCTGGGAGACTCTGCATGCATTAGGAGCAAAGGTACTTCCCTACATACCACATCGTGTTGATGAAGGATATGGCCTTTCTTCGAAGGGAATTTCAAATGTCCAATTACAAATTTCAAATGTCAAATTGATTATAACCACAGATAATGGAATTGTTGCACATGATGCGGTGGAATTTGCGAACGAGCAAGGAATTGACATCATTATTACCGATCATCACGCAAGAGATGCTACTGTGCCGAAGGCATATGCGATTGTTCATACGACAAAACTTTGTGGTGCTGGAGTAGCATTCCTTCTTGCGAAGGAAATTTCCAATGACAAATTATTTGAAGATAAATATTTGGAATTGGCGACACTTGGAACGGTTGCGGATTTAGTTCCTTTAGTTGGTGCAAATCGAACGATTGTTCGGGAAGGGTTAAAAATTTTGCCACAAACGAAACGGGTTGGTCTCAAAGCACTTTATCAGCAGGCGGGTTTGGAAAAAGATGAATTTACTCCCTATGACATTGGTTTTGTTATCGGGCCGCGTCTCAACGCATCAGGAAGAATTGAAAGCGCAATGGATAGTTTGCGATTACTGTGTACAACGAAACGGGAACGAGCTGAAGAATTGGCGGCAAAATTGGAACTCGTCAATAAAGAACGGCAGCAATTATTAAAAGAAGCGAAAGAATATGCGATTGCGGCAAAGCGCAAAGAGCAAAGCGCAAAGAGTAAAAAATTGTTAATAAGTGTTGATGAGAATTATGCGGAGGGAATTATTGGTCTTGTTGCAGGGAAGTTGGTTGAAGAATTTTATCGTCCTGCGATTGTCATTGCAAAACGGGAAAAGCAGAGTAAAGCATCGGTCAGGTCAGTTAGTGGATTTAATATTATTGAATTTTTGCGTATGCATGCAGATCATTTTGTGAATGTCGGCGGACATCCTATGGCAGCGGGATTTACAATAGAGACAACAAAAATTACCTTATTGCAAAAGACACTTGAAAAAAAAGCTGAGGAATTGTTAACAGATGAGATGTTAACAAGAAGTGTAAAAATTGATTGTGAACTACCATTTTCTGTCATTACGAAAGAAGTATATGATGGCATACAACGTCTCGCACCATTTGGTATGGGAAATAGCGAGCCGGTTTTTGCGACTCGAGGAGTGACTGTTGAGGAGGTTCGGATTATGGGGAAAGAGGGAACACATCTTAAATTAGTATTGAAGCAAGAAACGAAAAGTTTTGAAGCGGTGGGATTTGGTATGGGAGCGCTTGCTGCGGATCTCCACGCGGGCGACACGATTGATGTCGCGTATACGATTGATGAAAATGTGTGGAATGGAAATGTGAAATTGCAATTAAAAATGAAGGATATTACCAGCTAAGTTGTGATCTGATCTGTTCAATTCTCTTTTCTTGTGCCGATTGATGGTCAATGGCATAAATGCCATGTTCATCGAAAAGATTTGATGGGAAGAGGAGGTCAACAACGCCGGTTGAATAGAGTCGTTTTGTAATAAATTCATCATGTCCGACATCATGGCTTTTATAATAATCAAGATAGGTTTGATGGGTGTGTAAGATAACTTCTATTGTGTGTTCAGGGAAGTCAATTAATCCTTTTCTCATACGTGTTTTTGTCGAACTTCCTGCATTTCCGTTGAGATACTCGCCTCCTTCTAGTGTATCAGAGACATCTCTTATACCTCCCAAAAATCCTTCCTCCACGAGTCCTTTCTGTAACACTTCTTGAAATGCGTCAACGTGTGCAACAGTATCGAACACTCCCATAATTCCTAAATCATCTTCAACGGCAACACTTGGATTGTCCGTGTCTTTGCGGAGCATTTTGAGAATTTTAGTTTCAGGATTTTTTGGTCTTGTTGTAATGTATACAGGAATTGCTTCTCCATGATACGTAAAATAACGTCGTCCCAAAGTAGTCACCAGTTCTTCTCGTGCATTGCGAGTTTTTTCTTTTTCGCGTGCGGTTTCCTGATCAATGAATTCAACAGTTTTACATTCAAATGTCTCGGGATCATGAGTACTTAAGATATGTACTGTTTCAGCTTCGCCTATTTTACCTGGTCTCCAAACTCGGCGATTCAGAAAATCATCAAACTCTTTTAATTTTTCAACGGGGTCAATAGATTGGTGTACTTGTTCGACTGTTGCCGCGAGTACCATCAATGCTAGTTTTCTTTTTGCTTCAAACCGTGCTCGTTTACTATAGTGCTCTGTATCAAACATCATTAGAGTTAATTCAAGCGGATTACTTGTATGCAGTATCTCATTGGTTATCTCTGTTCGTGCTGCTTGTCCGTTAAGAACATTTTGCTGGAGATACTCAATAACTTTATCTGCAGTTGTTGCGTAATGTTTTACCTGATCTTTAATAACCGGTACATCTCCTTCTATCCCATATTGTTTGCCGATTCGTCTATACCAGTCATTACTTCTTTCTTCTCGTTTTTCCGGATCTTCTGCTGCTATGGTCTGCAGTTCAGCAAAAGAAGAAATACCAAAGAGAAGACGAAGTTGTGTCTTTACCATTCGATCTATTGTTCTATCTTCAGGTGTTGTTTCAGAGAACCATTGTTGTGTAAAAATTGTTTTTGCATCTGTTGTTGGTGAACCTGGCGCCATATCTCTAATAGCGAAAGGCCCCCGTTGATCGAGAAGCCTTCTCATGATCATTGTTGAAGGTTTTTTCCGTGTCAAATTTGGTTCTAGACCTACTTGCCCATTCGGTATGATTCGTTCTCCTGCCATATATTCCTCCTTAACCAAAAAAAATCTCCCGTTTGTGTGGGAGATTGGTATTGGTTTCATTCCATAACCATACTCCCTATTTAAAGAGAGGAGAAAAATGTACGTAAATCAAATGATAGAAATTAGGCATAATTATTAAAAAATTCTTAAATGATTATAAATTATTTTGTTCTTTTTTGTCAAGAGAAAACGCTAAGTAATCTAGACCACCTC
>DATIGJ010000054.1:0-7472 GCA_035454765.1 Patescibacteria group bacterium | reverse complement strand
TCAATAGTGCATGCGTCGGATCAGCACTCATGACCCACTCATATATGTCACTCAATGCTTTTTCAATCTCCTTTTCCGTATGAAACGGAGGATTATGTTTGACAACGATTTCTGTTTGGGTTCGATGCCCCACAAACACACCGCCGTCTCGAAATTTTCCAAGATCTTTTTGTTCAATTCCGTTCATGAGTTCATGATGAAGTTTTTTCGTCAACTCAGTCGTAATCGGTTCTTTCTTTTTTGCCATCAGAAAAATCGTGTTTAAAACGGCAAAATAGTTCTTAACTTCTTTTTCTGATTTTGTCACAGGAATCTGATCATTAAGAATAATATTGGTGACATCAAGGGGAGAAAGGGGATTACCTTCGATACTTGTCGAATAATGTGTGGCCAAAATCTGATTTTCTTGAGAAAGTTTGAGAGTTAAAGAAGGAATAAGGCTTTCTGCTGTTAATTGCCCATAGAGACGTTCGATCAATGTCAGTTGATTAATAACTTGTGGAGTATAGCTAAATTTTGGAGAAAACATATGATAATTCTATCATATCACACCATAATTGTCAATATATTTGTAAATACTATTGTAAACAAAACGGAGGGAAAAATATATGAATAAAACATTTTGTAGCCTACTATCTGTCGTTAGAAACTTTGGATAGCCTGCTATCTGTAGCTTTAGCGAAAGATAGTACGCCTGGAGGGACTTGAACCCCCGACCCCTTCGTCCGAAGCGAAGTGCTCTAATCCGCTGAGCTACAGGCGCGTGTTGTCATTTTATCAAACTGCTACGTTCAATTCAATTAAAGAGTTGTTTGCCAAGCTATACAAGTTATGATACGCTAAAAAAGATCACATGAAAATTGTTGGTTTTGTTTTTGGTTTTATCAAACGATTCATCACATCTTTAATAAAAAGATTTAAAGCACTGTCAAGAAAGAAAAAAATCCTTGTTATTGTTGTCGCCATTATTCTTCTTTTCTTCGTCATACCAGGAATTATTAATGCAAATAAAAAACCCGACTACGAATCGGCCATTGTCTCAAAGAAAGATATTACAGAAGTCGTTACTGAGACGGGAACGATCGCGATCAGCGGAAAAATAGATATCCAGTCACCAACAAATGGTGTTGTTACAGAAATTTTTGTCAAAAATGATGATGTTGTAAAAAAAGGACAAGTACTTTTTGCAGTTGAAAGCAGCGCGACAGAACAAGAAACGCAACAGGCATATTCAGCATATCTTACCGCAACTTCGGCGTATAACTCAGCAACGTCAGCATTGCACAGTTTACGATCTTCTATGTATACAGATTGGGATGTATATTATGACATAGCAACAGGAGACCAATATGAAAATAGTGACGGATCACCAAAAAACCAGGAAAGAGAAAGTGCCGAATTTCAGATAGCTCAAGATAATTGGAAGGCTGCTGAAAAACAATACAAAGATCAACAAAATGCAGTTGCTCAGGCGCAAACGCAAGTAAATGCGACAAGAATTGCCTATCAGGCAACGCAAAATGCAACAGTCAAGGCGACACTTGCCGGAAAAGTTTCCAATCTGGCAGTGACAACAGGAAGCGGTGTAAAAGCTGCGACAGCTATCTCATCACCAAAGCCAGTTCTGACAATTTCAAGTCAAGGAAGTACAGAAGTAATTGTCTCTTTAAGTGAATCAGATATTGCCAAAATAACAGAAGGTCAAGAAGTAGCTATTGAAGTTAATGCGATTAACGATAAAGAATATATGGGCATTGTCAGAAGAGTTGATGCGTTGGGAACTGATGATGGAGGTGTAATACGATATAACGTGTATATTGAAGTGACTGATGTTGATTCACGTATCCGCTCCGGTATGACTGTTGATGTAGATATTATTACTAAAAAACTAAACAACGTGTTATCTGTTCCTAATGCTGCTGTAAAACCCTATCAAGGAGGAAGAGCAGTTCGCATTTATGATGCAGGAAAACGCGACTTTGTCTACCAGCCGGTAAAAGTTGGCATCCGAGGCGAATCACGTACACAGATCCTTGAAGGCGTCGCCGAAGGACAAGAAGTTGTTACCTCTCTTTCAAATGAGCAACTCAAGAGACCGGGACCATTTGGTAACTAAGCATGGAAAATACAATTCCGCTTATCCAACTTGAAAATATTACCAAACGCTACCCTTTGGGAAATGGCGAATTTTATCAAGCCCTCAATGATATTTCTTTGACGATAAACCAAGGGGATTTTGTCGCAATCATGGGACCATCGGGATCCGGTAAGTCAACGCTCATGCATATTATGGGTGCGCTTGATACACCAACAAGTGGTAAATATCTTTTTAAAGGGAAGAATATTAGTAGCTATAATGAAGATCAATTAGCAGAAATCAGAAACAAAGAAATCGGATTTATTTTCCAGTCGTTCAACTTATTGCCACGGACGACTGTTTTCAAAAACGTAGAACGCCCTATGCTTTATGGTGGTATTGATGCAAAAGAGCGTGAACGGCGCGCAATGGAAGCATTGACTCTCGTTGGCATTAGTGACAAAGCGCAAAATCTTTCCAATCATGTTTCTGGCGGGCAAATTCAGCGTGTCGCGATTGCCAGAGCGCTTGTTATGGATCCATCAATTATTTTGGCTGACGAACCGACAGGCAATCTCGATACCAAAACATCTCATGAAATTATGACATTTATTAAAGAGCTGAATGAAAAGGGCAGAACAATTATTTTGATTACTCATGAAGATGATATCGCTAAATTTGCAAAACGAGTTATTCGATTGGTTGACGGCAAAATCGTTTCTGATATAAAGAAAAAATAATATGCAATATAAAGAAATTATTTCCTCAGCTATTCAATCACTTCGCAATAACGTGATGCGTACTTCGCTTACCATGCTTGGCATTATTATCGGTATTACCTCTGTGATTTTAATTTATTCAATTGGTCAGGGTGCGGTAAAATTTATTACCAATGAACTCGCATCATTCGGTACTGATTATTTTCAGATCAATCCCGGATCATCGCAGTTTAGTACGTTTGCCGGATCACAAGCATTAACTTTTGATGATGTTGAAGCAATTAAAAAAGACTCGTCACTGACCAATATCAAATATGTTGCCCCATTCGCGATGGCATCAGTCAGGGTGTCAGCCAATGGTGAAGAAGAAGAGTTGCTGGTGTACGGTGTCACGAGTGAGGCGATTGAGATTCTTCGTCCTGAAATGATTGAGGGAGAATTTATTACCGAAGAACAGGAAATTGCATCAGAGAGAGTAGTAGTGATGGGATCAGATACAATCGAGAAATTTTTTGGAGAAGATGCATCAGTTGTAGGCGAGACACTTCGTATAAAAAATAGAGCATATCGGGTAACAGGTGTTGCGGACTCTTCAAGCCTTTTGGCAGGAAGTGTGATCAATAAAGCACTGTATGTACCGATTGATGAAGTAATCAATCATCTTGTTGGAGAAGAAAGACTACAAGAAATTGATATTAGTGTTCATAATCCAGAGACAATTAATCAGACAATCGATGACGTGGAGTTCTTACTTCGTGAACGTCATGGGCTTGAAGAAGATGATGAAAACGATTTTCAAATACAAAGTGCTCAAGATATTTTGACGACCGTTGAAACAGTAACCACTCTTTTGACTGCGATGATTGTCGCGATTTCCGGCATTTCACTTGTTGTCGGAGGAGTGGGAGTCATGAATATTATGTTGGTTTCGGTTACAGAACGAACGAAAGAAATTGGACTGCTCAAAGCCATCGGTGCAAAGGAAAAAGATATTCTTACACAGTTTCTTATTGAATCAGTCGTTATGACAGGGATTGGGGGAGTTATTGGAATCATCTTGGGAATTTCAGGAGCGTTTGGTATTTCGCAAGCGTTTGGTATTCCATTTGTTGTCAGCATTCCGGCGATTCTTATTGCTGTTGGTGTTTCGATGCTTGTGGGTATCGTTTTTGGACTCTATCCAGCACGACGAGCCGCCAAACTTTCCCCAATAGATGCACTTCGATACGAATAGCATTGTGCACTTAGCAATTTTTTTGTTACAATAGATGCATGGAAGAAAAGAAAAAATCGAATTTTTTGCAAAAAATTGCTACTTCTTATCGAAAAATCCCTGATAAAAAACCATACATCGAATTTGTAACTGCAATATTGAGTGTTCCTGTGTTATTAACGGTCATTCTTTTAAATTTTAATTCCCTCACCGGAAGCAAAGACGAAAAAAAAGATACGACAGTTCCACCACAAACGATTGTGATTACCGCTCCTGCATCAAATAATGAAACAACTACTACTCAACAGGAAGAATGCACCCCTGAAGTTGGTCCGATAGAAATTACCTCTCCCGAAGAAGGAGAGGAAGTAAGCAACAACCCACTTTTTGTAAGTATTCGCTATGGACAGGATGATTTTTGTTCTGTCGTCTGGTCCTATCGAATAAACAATGGTGCATGGTCTGAGTATGATGATCGTTCTATCGCACTCTATAATCCACCACCCGGAACGATCAAACTGGAACTCCGCGTCAAAAGTGTCGTTGGCACTGATACTGCAATGCTGACAAGAAACTTTACGTATCGAGGAACGGAACTGATCCCGCAAACAGCAACCGAATCGGCAAATTAGCATCACTTTGAGCATGAAAAAGCATCTTTTTTCTCTTCTTAAATTTCTCATTGGGTGGCCACTTTCTATCCTGGCACTGTTTTTTGTTATCAAAATTGTTGCACCTCAAGCGCCACAATTTTTGTCACAACTCCACACTATCTCACTCCCGCTTTTAGGAATCAGTATGCTTTGCTTTTTTATTTACTTTTTCTTACGAGGATACTTCTGGCAACGAATGACCAATCACGCTGGTTATAACCTTTCGTACAAAACAATTAATTTTATCTGGGCAGCATCAGAATTACATCGCTATATTCCGGGAAATATCTGGTCCTTTGTCGGCCGGACAGTCAAACTTGCAGAAAAAGGAATGAGTAAAAAAGACATTGCCAAATGCACTATTTATGAAATGCAATTTCTTGTGTTTGGCACTGCTGCTGCATCCTTTTTGGCACTACCGTTTGTTTCACTTTATTTTGCACTTCCTAGTTGGATCCCAACGTTCGGCATTATTGGATTGTTTATCGGAATTATCTTGTTTGCCTTTCATCGAAAATTGGGAATAAAACTTTTTTTCCTCCCAGATTATCACCCCTTTGAAATGCTTTTTCTCATTATTATTACAACACTTTTATTTTTCTTTTTTGGGCTTGGATATTATTTTACTATCATTTCCTTTATTGCGATTGATCCAAATCTCATCTGGCAGATAACCGGCGTTGCGATCCTCTCGTATCTTATTGGGTATCTTTCTTTCATTACGCCCTCAGGTATTGGCGTTCGCGAAGGAGCCCTTGCTTTTGGCCTCGCAAAAATAATACCAGCAAGTGCTGCAGGATTTGTCGCACTCTTTGGAAGATTCACCATGACTATCACGGAAATTCTCTATGTCTTCATTTCTTACTTGTGGTATCACACAAAACATCACGCAATCCATCGTATCGAAACATGGATTGGACAGAACAAGCACATCGTACTTCTTCTCTTTCTCATTGCCATCTACTGTGCATATTTTACGACGGTAACGTTTTTACGATTCGATAATTTTTATACCGGTAAATATGATTTGGGAAATATGAGTCAGACCGTGTGGAATACGACTCAAGGGAGAATATTTACGCTTACCAATCCTGATAATGCTGAGAATGCCTCAAGACTTGCAATTCATGCTGATTTTATTCTCATTCTTCTTGCACCATTCTATGCTCTCTGGTCTGACCCGAAAACGCTTCTTTTTTTGCAAACAATTATTTTAGCTTTTGGTGCAATTTTCGTCTATCTCATTGGCACTCATGTTCTAAAAAATAAACATCTTGCACTAGTGTTTGCCTTTGCCTTTCTTATCAATCCAAGTGTTGAAAGAACCAATCTTTATGACTTTCATGCAGTAACTCTCGCAACCACATTTCTTCTCGGAGCATTCTATTTTTTCCTCAATAAACGGTATAAAATCTTTCTGTTTTTTGCCATTCTTGCTGGGCTTTGCAAAGAGGAGATCTGGCTAATTGTTGCACTATTTGGCGTGTTTCTTGTTCTGCAACAAAAAAGATATGTTTTTGGTTCTCTGCTTTTTGTTCTTTGCTTTTCACTTTTTTATTTTCTCATTGCCTATGCAATTCCAAACACATTAGGGGCAAATCATTTTGCACTTTCTTACTTTTCAGCATTTGGTGATAGTCCTCTCGAAATTGCACAAAATATCCTCTTCCATCCACAACAAATTATTGCAACCGTATTTACGGGAGATCGTCTTATGTATCTGCATTACTTATCACAACCTCTGGGATACCTTTCAGTACTTGCTCCTCACCTTTTACTTTTTGCACTTCCGAGTCTTGCTATCAATTTATTAAGTAGTAATCCAAACCTTCATCAAATTCATTATCAATATACTGCAGCCATTACTCCTTTTGTGTTTATTGCAGCAATATATGGTGTAGGATTTCTTCTTCAAAGGATAAAGCCTATTGGAGCTTTGCGATATGCTACAAATAGTATCATTTTTTATCTTCTGACGATGTCTTTCTCTGCTGCTTATTTCTACGGACCCTTACCAGGTTCCAAAGCAGCAAACACTGACATGTTGACGAGACAAGAAGCAAATAAAAAAGAAATTGCCGAAGCATTACAAACCATTCCGGAAACTGCAAAAGTTGCCGCTTCAAATAATATCGCGTCGCATCTTTCTAATCGTGAGCATATTTCTGTCCTTCCCGTAGGATATGAACAAGCGGACTACGTCGTTCTTTATTTTCCTCAAAAACCAACGTGGGAATCCACCAAAAAAGATATACCATTTTTAGAAAAATTAAGCAAAGATAATAATTATCAAGCTACCATTACAAAAGATTTTCTGGTGATTTTCAAAAAACAATCTTTTTGACTTTTGCATTTTAACTTTTAATTTTTCTATACTGTATCTATGGTATCTGTCCTGAAAGCAAATAAAGAAAAAGAGCCCTTTAACGAAGAAAAACTTATCCATTCCATCAAACGTGCAGGAATTCCGGATAAATTGCAAACAGAAGTTCTTTCTCATATAAAACAAAAACTGTATGAAGGAATTCCAACCAGTGAAATTTATCGTCATATCCTTGAATTTCTTGACACCTCAGAGCATCCCTATAGCAGAGCGCGATATTCTCTCAAAGAAGCAATTATGATGCTCGGTCCAACAGGATATCCATTTGAGGATTTTGTGGCACGTCTGTTTGAACTTCAAGGATATGAAGCACTGGTCCGCCAGACACTACGAGGGAAATGTATTACGCATGAAATTGATGTGTTAATTGAAAAAGATGGAAAGAAAGAAATCATTGAAGCAAAATTCCACAATCATCCCGGGACAC
>DATIGJ010000053.1:0-3352 GCA_035454765.1 Patescibacteria group bacterium | reverse complement strand
GGTCTTTGCCTCTTTTACATCAAAGAACCACGTCAGGAAAAGATAGATAGAGAGACCAATAAGACTCGAAATTCCCGCTAATGCAAGAAGATTGATGGTTCGGGTGGTATCAAAAACGAGCTGGTCGAGAAGTTTGATCGGGATGTAAAGAGCAAAAGCAGTAAAGATACTTGAGACAAGAATTTTACTCCAGGAGACAAGAAGCGGCCATCTTTGAAATCTCCCAACTTTTCTCTCCAGTAATATAAAGAGAATGACCAGCTGTATGGTGCTTGAGATGGTAAACGCGATTGCCAGGCTTGTCACATCAAAATGCAGATGAATGATAAAAAGATACGTTGTGACAAGGAGCAGAGCAGTTGAGATGGAGTTGAGAATAAGTGGTGTTTTGGTGTCATGCAGTGCATAGAATGCTCTGAGAACCAGCAAGATGAGTGCTTGAGCAAAGATGGAGAGACAGAAGAATGCCAGTGTTTGTCCGGTAAGGACCGTTGCTGCCCAATCGAAATTTTCTGCACCATAGACCAATCGAACCAACGGAATGCGAAGGATCAAAATCAACACAGAGATAGGAAGGATAAGATACAATACATGATTAAAGCTGGTTAAGAACGTTGTTTTGAATTCTTCAGGTCGTTCTTTTTCTCGTGAGAGTACCGGAAATGCAGCTTGTGCGATTGTCTGTCCGATGAGTGCGACTGGTGCAAAGGCAAGGGTTTTGGCAAAATCATAGACAACAATTTTTGTTCCCGGATCAGAAAGAAATGAAATAAATGCCGCAACTGCGACGGTGCCGAATTGCATAATGGAAATAGCAATGGTTCGAGGCCACATCAAGTGTCCGATTTTTTTTACGCCATCCATGACGATTGAAGACATGGTTGGAATAAATGAAAATCCGACTCTTTTTGCCATTGGAATTTGTATCAAGACAAACAAGAGTCCGCCGAGAATAACACCCGCAGTAATCGAGTAAATGCCAAGGAATTGAGAAAATAATAATACCCCAAGGATAATCCCTAAATTGTAGGTAGCTGCGGCAATGCCCGGAATAAAGAAGTGATTATAAGACTGAAGTAGTGCAGTAAAAAAGGTGCCGATGATAAAAAGGAGTTGTCCGATGATAATAATGCGCATAAGGTTTGCCATCAGTGCCATATCGGAAGGAGGGAAATTTCCTCCCACATTAAATATTTGGACAATCAGTGGGGCAAAGATCATAATGAGTGTCGAAAGAATGACAAAGAGACATAACCCAAGTGCCAGGAGGGTTGATGCCACTTTGTGTCCTGTTTTTTCTTCTCCTCGAACAAGATATTGGGAAAAAACAGGAATAAATGCACTGGAAACAGCAGCAGCGATGGTTAGTTGAAAAAGCATGTCGGGGAGTAAGGATGCAGCAAAGTAGACACCGACTTGTGAGGTGTCAAATGTTGCAACAAACAATCGGTTGCGGATCAGGCCAAAGATCTGTGAGAGGATGACCGTTGCCATAATAATGTATGCTGCGGAAATAATGCTGGTCTGGCGGCGGGTCAGAAGATCAATGCTTTTTTTGACAAAATCGTTCATAGTGAAATAAGGCTGAATCTTGTAATTTTAAGTATATCATGGTAAAATTACGCAATGCCAGTATTAAAACACGCAAAAAAGAAACTTCGACAGGATAAGGCTCGAACAGAGCGCAATAAAAAGGTAAAAGATCTGTATAAGAAGCTTGTGAAAGAAGCAAAAGCTACAAAAAAGGCTGCTGCTGTCAATAAAGCGTTTTCAAGTATTGATAAAGCTGCAAAGCATCATATTCTTCCAAAGAATAGAGCAGCACGTATCAAGGCAGCGCTTTCCAAAGTTGTTGAAGGCAAAGCTCCTACAACTCCTGCAGCAAAACCGAAAACAAAGGTTGTAAAAAAACCTATTAAGAAAGCCGCAGCGAAGAAAAAATAATCCCCTCTCATTGATTAGTTTTCTCTAAAACGATATAATTCCCTTGTATTGTCATCCTGAGTGAATTCGAAGGATCTTAAGATTCTTCACTGCGTTCAGAATGACACAAGAGATATGTTAGATATTAAATTTATCAGAGATAATCCGCAGAAGGTACAAGAAGCTGCAAAAAGCAAACGTATTGATGCAAATGTTGACGAAGTCCTTGCCGTTGACGCAACATACCGAGAGCTCCAAACAACGGTTCAAAAATTGCAGGAAGAAGCGAACCGTTTTACCAAAGGTATTACTGGCAAACCAACGGATGAACAGATAGCACAGGGGAGAAAAATTAAAGAAGAATTACAAGAAAAAGAAGAACAAGTGAAAAAATATAAAGAAGAATTGCACGCGCTCCTTGGACAACTTCCCAATCTTCCAAAAGATGATGTAAAAATCGGGAAAGATGAATCAGAGAATGAGGTCATCAAGACATTTAAAACACCTACGAAATTTCCCTTTACTCCAAAAGATCATTTGGAACTTGGGGAATCACTTGGCATTATTGATATGACACGTGCTGCAAAAGTCTCGGGCGCGCGGTTTTATTACCTGAAAGGTGACGGAGTTTTGTTGGAATTTGCGTTACTCCAATTCGCGTTGGAATTGTTAATCAAGGAAGGTTTTACGCCTGTTTTGCCGCCGGTTCTGATTAAAAAAGAAACGATGCAGGGACTTGGCTACATGGAAAACGGTGGGGAAGAAGATATGTTCCATTTGCGGGATAATGATCTGATTCTTGTCGGGACAGCTGAACAATCACTTGTCCCAATGCACAAAGATGAACTGTTGAATAAAAAAGATCTGCCCCTTCGCTATGTCGGTTATTCATCATCTTTTAGACGAGAAGCGGGTAGTTACGGAAAAGACACACGGGGAATTCTTCGCGTCCATCAATTTAATAAAGTTGAGATGGTTTCGTATGTTGCTGAAGGAGAAGATGACCGCGAACATGAGTTTTTATTGAGTATAGAAGAAAAGTTTTTCCAGGCGTTGGATATTCCATATCAGGTTGTCAAAATGTGTACCGGAGATCTCGGATTTCCTGCGGCACGAAAATATGATATTGAAGCATGGATGCCAGGACAAAATAAATATCGTGAAGTAACCTCCGTCTCAACAGTGACCGATTTTCAATCAAGAAGGCTAAATATAAAATATAGAGATCCTGGTGTACCTGGTGTCATTGGTGGAGGAGTTATACCAGTTCCATCTTCTAATAAGTTTGTTCAAATTCTTAATGGTACGGCATTTGCGATGTCACGGACACCCATTGCCATTCTTGAAAATTATCAACAGGAAGACGGAAGTGTTGTAGTACCAGAAGTACTTCGGAAATATATCGGTAAAGATAGATTTGTGCCTCATA
>DATIGJ010000052.1:0-2590 GCA_035454765.1 Patescibacteria group bacterium | reverse complement strand
GATAGGGGCCATACCGACCTCCAAGATCAGGTCCTTCACTGTGTGGTATCCTAAGCCAGGAAAGCGCATCAAAAATCACCTGTTCCGCTCCTTCAACAAATCGTGTTCGATCTGTATCTTCAATACGAACAATAAATTGTCCTTCATGTTGTTTGGCAAATGCATAATTATAAATTGCATAATATGCAGTACCAATATGAGCAAGTCCTGTCGGACTGGGAGCGATACGTGTTCTAACCATAGTTGCATTATAAGTAAAACTTCTTTTATACTCAAGAGAGTATGACACTTCATCAAACGATTGATATTTCACGAAAAATTCTTATGTATGTAGGAATCGGGGTAGGAGTGGCTTTTACTATTTATCTTATCTTTCAACTTGGCGTTATCATTAAAAACACGATTGCACCTCCTCCTACAGAACCACCAACGGTAACCTATGGAAAAGTACAACCGATTATCTTTCCAGAAAATAAAACAAAACAAAAATTGTCATTTACTGTCAATACTCTATCAGGTGCCTTGCCCTTATTTCCTGATCGGATTGCGCTTTTCAAAGTTGAAGAGCCGCAACCAAACTTTCTCAACTTGAGTAAAGCGCAGGAAAAAGCAGGACAACTTCGATTTGTAGACCAAGAAGGAGAGTTACTTCCTGAAACAAAAATTGATAACTCGATCTATCATTGGCAAGAAAGAACAGGTTTACAGAGAAAATTTACCATAGATATCGTAACGTTTCATTTTGATCTTGAATCTAACTTCACAACTCGAACAACAGAAAAACACTTCCCCATGTCAGATACCGATGCCATAACAAAAGTCACAAATCTCTTAAGTGTTGTTTCACTCACCCCGACGGATGTGGATCTGGAACAGACAAAAAACCCTGATGAAGAAAGACATTTCCGAACCAAACCACAACGCTTTCGAATTGATAACGGAAAACTCCTTCCTGTTGATGTTCTTTCAGAAACACAAGTACTCCGCGTTGACTTATACCAAAAAGATATCACTTATGCCCTCGATACAGGACTTCCTTCGCCTGTAGGCGGCACCACCAAAGAACCAATAGAAATTCCCGTTGTTTATCCCAATCCTCCATATTCAACCATGAGCTTTTGGGTCGGATCAGGAGAATCGGATACGCAAGTCGTTGCTGCTCATTTTTTCTATTACAAACCTCTGATCGAAGAGGAAGAGCAAGCAACCTATCCTCTTAAAACTGCAGAAGAAGCATTCACGGAGCTTATGGATGGAAAAGGATATATCGCATCATATTTTGGCACAGAAACAAATATTGCAATCAACAACGTATTTCTTGCCTATTATCTCGGAGATCAACCGCATAGTTATCTTATGCCGGTCATTGTTTTTGAAGGAACGAATGGCTTTTTCGCATATGTATCAGCTCTACGAGAAGACTGGATCGAAACGCAACCACAAGAATAAAAAGAACTATCTATCAATATCGTTTGGGTTGATAAACTGAACTTTTTGTGCAATAAAATTCAGCAGCGTTCCAGTATCGGCAAAACGATCTTCACTTTTCATCACGACAACAATAAACGTATGACCGTTGGCAACAACTGAGGTGACCAGCACCTCCCCTGCGCCTTCAGTCGTGCCTGTCTTAATCCCAGTGACGCCATTGGTTCCGAGTAATTTATTCAAATTTTGAATCTGATATTGCCTGGTACCTGAAACATTAGTAATAATTTTTTCTTTTGTACTGGTAACTGCTGCAAAAGTTTTATTGTCAATCGCCATCGAGGCAAGTCTGGCGAGATCCGTCACGGTCGTATAGTCCCCATCGTCTTCAAGCCCCGTCGGATCAGAAAAATGCGTATTATTCAGATGCCAACTCTGTGCCTTTTCATTCATTTTGGCAACAAAGGCCTCTCGTCCACCAGGATAATTGTCGGCTATAACAAGAGCAGCATCATTGGCAGATGGCAAGAGCATCGCGTACAACAAATCTTGAAAATAAAACTGATCGCCAACTTGCAACTGAAGAACACTTCCTTCAACATTTCCAGTTTGGACGGTTAATACAGAATCTTTTTCATAATAATCAAGTGCCGTCAGTGCAGTCATAATCTTAACTGTTGAGGCCATAGAAAAACGAAGCTCGGAATTTTTGGCAAAAAGTACCACCTGCGAATCTTTATCAGTAATGATTGCCGATTGTGCAGAAAGTGGCAGCAAAGGCATCTCTTGAACAAACGGATAGGGATTCATCTGTGTCTCCATAGGAAACGGAGCTAACTGCTGCTTGGCAATTTCTTTTTCAATTTGTGCGTTTATTACATAAATTGCCAAAAAAATAAGAAACAGACTAAGCGGAATCAGAAGAAGCAGCAAATCCTGTAGATACATACGCAAAACCGTTATGATTTTTGACGGTGCTTTGGGAACAAGCTCTTGTTTTGCCTGCTTATTACTTACTTGCTTCTTTATGAACTTCTTTTTTTTGTTCAAGGACTGAGAATCTTTCATCAACACGCTCCATATCTCTTGGGAAAAGAGATGCTTCTCTGACATTCCCAAGTTCCAATAATTTCATTGTAATTCTTTCAAGACCAAATGAAAA
>DATIGJ010000051.1:0-8674 GCA_035454765.1 Patescibacteria group bacterium | reverse complement strand
AAGAAAGTCGGGAACCGGCGAAAAAAACGGCTTTGCTAGATCACGATCTGTTGTAAAAAATAGATAAAAAATACTCGTGGCCAACGAGAGAATAATGACAAAAATACTGTAAGGGAAAAATTTTTTCATGAACTCCTATGGTATACTGTTAGTAATCACTTTTCAAGCAAATCTCCATGAATCTTTCAGTTATTACCTTTAATTGTATGGGACTGTTTAGTTTCGATACACTGCATGGTTTTCTTCTGTCACTCAATATCACAGATCGAGTTAAAACAATCGGCGACCACCTTGCAAAAGAATCAGCAGATATCATCATGCTTCAAGAGGTACATACCTATTTTGTTTTGCGTATGCTAAAAAAGAAATTGTCACAGTATCCGTACGTCGCATATCAACCCTCTTGGTTTGGTGCCAAAGGGGGACTGGTTATTTTTTCTAAACATCCTCTTGAGCAGGTAAGCTATATCAATTACAAAAAAAGAGGGAGTTTTTTTAATAAATCTTTTGTCACGCGACTCATTCAAAATGGAATACTAACAGCAGAAATAAAAAACACCTCTGTTTCTGTCTGTAACACCTACCTTACACCAAATATGGATTATGATCATTCAAAAAAGAATCGTTTTACAAAATTTAGTGAAGCACAACTCAGACAACTCGCGGAGATTGGAAAGATACTAACACAAAAGGGCAATCATGTTCTTATCGGCGGCGATTTCAATATTGATAAAAAAGGGTATTTGTATAAAGTCTTTCTCGATCTCTCTCAGGCAACCGACTTATTTGCTCACTATAATAGCCCGACAAAAATTCAAGAATTTTATCCCAAAAATAAAACCGTAGAACGACTGGATTATCTCTTCCATATCGGAAAAACAAAACCAAAAGAGATAACTACAACGCATCTTTTTACAGAAAAAGTAAAAATTAATAACAAGACCACTACCTATCTCTCAGACCACATCGGCCTCCAGGCAACTTTGGATATTGCATAATTTCATCTTTTTTTTCCCTCTTGACAATACGCTAAGCTATATTTAGTCTTAAATATAATTAGCATTTTTCGGAAAGGAGGTGGAAAACATGATTAAAAAATTATTGTTCAGTCTGTTTATTATTGCAGCAGTCGGTGGTACCAGTATCGCGGCAACACGTGCATTACTTTCTGATCAAGCTGTCTTGTCAGAAAATACATTTAGTACGGGAACCGTCGGACTTCTTGTCGCAAAAGGACAATCAGGTGGCACTTTTCAAGAAGAAACGATTGGTTTTGAGGCAACACTGTTGCCTGGTGAAACTTTTACCAATTATTTCCGGCTGAAAAATGACAGTCCAGATGCGCACTTTTCTATCGCAGCACAGGCAACAGAAGTAGGAGGATCCATCACTTCTGACGATGTCATTGTGAGTTTTACACCAGTCAATTCATCTGAAGACCCAATCGGAGCAACGGTGACAAAAACCTTAGCAGAATGGGAGGCAAGTCCAGCAAGTCTTGGATTACCAAACATTGCTGATGGTGCGACACAAGAGTATCAGATTGACGTAACACTCGATGATGACGTTGCATCAGGTGGTGCAACAACGGAATTTGACTTTGTCTTTACTGGAACACAAATCATTCCATAAAGATACAGGTATCTTACTCATCCATTTTCCCTCTCACACTGAGAGGGATTGGATGTATTTAGAACAAAATGAAAAAAATCATAAGAAATATAATTATTTCTCTTCTTCTTTTTTTTGGAATGATGCTTTTTTTCCTCTCTAATCAATTCGGAGGATTTCGGCTTTTTATTGTTTCTTCAGCATCTATGGAGCCAGCAATACCAACAGGTTCGCTCTTACTTACGAGGTATATCAATCCGAAAGAATTACAAATAGGAGATATCATTACCTTTATTCCTCCGATAAACAATACTGAATTTGTTACTCATCGAATAACAACAACAACTCATCAAGAAAATCTTTCAACGTTTATCACAAAGGGGGACAATAATCCCAACGAAGATCTCTGGATTCTTGCAGGAGGGGGGATTGTGGGAAAGGTTATTTTTGCAATTCCTTTACTTGGCTATTTCTTTTCATTCACGCAAAGTAAAATCGGTATCATTTTCTTAATTCTTCTCCCAGCGGTATATATAATAGTTGACGAAATCACAAAAATCACAAAACTAATCAAAAACCGTCATTTTTCTTCCAACAAACGCCCTAACGAATCTTTCTGATCATCCAAAATCGCAACCGCTACAAACCGCTTTGAATCAAGAAATCCTGTACAGGTATAAAGAGTTATTCTTGTGTCTTGTGACTGTGCAAGAATACTTGATTCTGATGGATCAACAACTGAGGTATATTCAATAATGAATCGTTTTTTTGTCCCATCTGCAAAATAAATCTCAACTGTTTGTCCAGGAATTGCTCTCGTTAAATTTCCAAATAAACTCGTCCAGTTATGTCCATACAGAATACTGTTACCTTTTTCTCCAGGAAGGGGAGATGAACTAAGATAAGAAACTCCTTTATCTGTTGTTTCCCAGATATTGTTATCTATTATTGCCGGAATAATTGGCAAACTAATTTGTAAATCATTACTGACAATACGTACGGGTGTCTCATCAACCTGTTTTTGCTCTGAAACTGTTGGCGAATAATTGGCAAACTCCAATGTATTGGGATGAAAACGAAGATAAACCTGATAACTTCCCAGCAAACAAAGCAGTAAGCCGAAAAAAATAAATAATTTTGATAAAAATTTCATATTTTATAAAAAAATGTTTTGAGTATTTTTTATATTCGTTTAGCCTTCTGATGAAACGAGCACAAAAATTACCCAAGAGGCTTTAGGGCTACTTTGTAACTTTCTTGAGAAACAAGCCCGCGAAGAGAGAAAGAAGCCCTGCGAAGATCAGGCCATACATGAGAACAGCATTTCCTGTGGTAGCCAATCCAAGAATACTTCCTGTTGTCGTACTTGTACCATTACTATTTGATGACGAAGATGAAGATGAACTATTATTAGATCCTTTACAGGAATAACTACTGTTTTTTGCAAAATACGGATCCTCGTTAAGACCCTATGCTGAACCAGTTGGAACATATATCCAACCGTTTGCCAAAAGATAAGCACTATCCTCTTGCGTCATACTTGATGCTCTAAACCAGATTGTTTGAATTCCATCACCGTTATCTTGACACAAACATTGCAAAACATTTCCATCAGATAACCTATAGATTGAATCTGTACCTGAATAAGCAGTTGAAGAACCGACAACGCCATGATTTGTGCCTGAATTTACTTGTGATGCAGCTATTCTTGGATTGAGACATGATCCAAAATCGGGAAAAACAATAGCAGATACAGACCCAATAAAGGCAAAAAGAAAAACAAAAAGAAAAACAATACTTACTAAAATATGCCTCATATAAATCTTATAGCTAATTGTTACGGGATTCTATCATAAAGATTATAAGATGTAAAGAACCTGTATCAACAAATACTTAATGCCACTTTTCAATTAAGGCTCTAGAAGTAACATTTTTCCCAAAACAGCCATCCTGACAAACTCTTGACATTTAGCCTTGAATATAATAAACTCTAGGACACTATCTAGACTGATGAGAAATTTATCAATTATTGTCCCAACATGGAACGAAGAAGGAAACGTAAAATTACTTGTTGAACGTCTTCATGCTGCGCTTTTTTCCAACAATATTGTTTACGAGATAATCTTTGTGGATGATAATTCTACAGACAAAACACAAGAAATTATTTTATCTCTTGCAAAAGACTATCCAGTTTCTTTTTATTCTAAAATTGGCAAAAAAGGCAAAGCACATTCTCTCATTGAAGGATTTTCGTATGCAAAACACGATATACTCTGCATGATTGATGCGGACATTCAGTATCCACCTGAATCTATTCCGGAAATGATACAAAAAATTATAGCAGGTGCAGATATTGTCGTAGCAAATAGAAAAAAGTATCACTCATCCAAACTTCGCAAATTTTTAAGTAACTCATTCAAAAATGTTTTTGGAAATCTTTTTTTCAAATTGAACCATGACATTCAATCAGGCCTCAAAGTTTTTAAGAAAGAAGTATTAGAAACAATTATTATCATTCCTGAATCCGGTTGGACATTTGATCTGGAATTTTTACATCGTGCATCTCATGCAGGATTTCGAATAGAAAATCATGATATTACATTTACCGATAGAAATTCCGGCAAATCAAAAGTTTCTTTTATCAAAACAAGTATAGAAATAGGATTACAAGCCATAAAAACCAGTATGAAACCACTCCATCCATTACACGTTAGGCCACAACATGAAAACACAATGGAAGGAGCAGGCATCAGGTATAAAAAAAATAAATATGTAACGCACACGACACTTCCACATCATGTGTCAGCAATTAACACATTCCATCCCAATCAAAAAATTATTATCGGTGTTCTCCTGTCACTTGTTATCGCAGGTCTTTTTTATAACCCTCTAGGATCACTCCTTGGGCTTATCGCAATATTAAGTGCAATTTATTTTATTGATGTGTTGTTTAATTTTTACCTCGTCTGGAAGAGTCTCCATTTTGAGAAAGCACTTTCTTTCACCAACGATGAAATACAGGCGATTGATGAAACAACTCTTCCTGTCTACTCAATTCTTTGTCCATTATATAAAGAAGCACACGTTATTCCGCAATTTGTTGATGCAATTTCAAAACTTGATTATCCAAAAGACAAACTTGATGTGATGTTGCTGCTTGAAGAAGATGACACAGATTCAATAGAAGCCGTAAAGACAATGAGCCTTCCATATTTTGTTCGAACCGTTATCGTTCCTGATTCGTTGCCTAAAACCAAACCGAAAGCCTGCAATTATGGTCTTGCAAAAGCAAAAGGGGAGTATTTGGTTATTTTTGATGCTGAGGATATCCCTGAAGTTGATCAACTTAAAAAAGCATATCTTGGATTCCAAAAAGCAGGTAAGGATGTGCTTTGTCTACAAGCTAAACTTAATTATTACAATCCGCACCACAATTTACTCACCCGTCTTTTTACCGCGGAGTATTCACTCTGGTTTGACGTTTCATTAACAGGTCTTCAAGCGCTCGATACCAATATCCCACTTGGTGGAACCAGTAACCATTTTCGGATCAAAGACTTACAAGAACTTCAGGGTTGGGATCCATTTAACGTAACAGAAGACGCGGATTTAGGAATCAGACTATTTAAGAAAGGATTTAAAACGGCAATTATTGATTCGACCACCTATGAGGAAGCAAATAGTCGCGTAATTAACTGGATTCGTCAACGCTCACGCTGGATCAAAGGCTATATGCAGACATATCTTGTTCATACCAGAGAAATTTTTGGTATGAAAGGTAAGAAAAAAAGACACTCCCTGATTTTTCATTTGGTGATCGGTGGAAAAATTGCCTTCATTCTTATCAATCCTTTCCTGTGGCTCGCAACCATTTCTTACTTTGCTTTATACAATATCGTTGGTCCGACAATTGAATACTTATATCCTTCCTATGTCTTTTATATGGCGGCAACCTCACTTGTTCTGGGTAATTTCCTCTTTATTTACTATTACATGATTGGGGCAATCAAAAGAGAACAATGGGGTCTCATAAAATTCATTTTCTTGGTTCCTTTCTATTGGATTCTTATCAGTACTGCCGGATTTATGGCGCTCTACCAGCTTTTGTTTAAGCCGCACTATTGGGAAAAGACAGTACATGGATTCCACCTCCTCTCGAAAGAGACAGAAGGTACAAAGGAGAAAAAAGAGCCAAAGGTGTCACCTGTAGGGTGGCCGGCATTCAGACCTGCATTTGCACGAATATTCCCCGTCATTGCAAGCGACCGACAGGGAACGCGGCAATTCCCTTGGAATCTGAAATTTGTTTCGGATTTAGTGCTTCGGATTTCGAACTTATCAAAAAAAGAACATGTCTTCTCGGGCAGTATTCTCGTCTTCGCAATGGTTTTTGCGAATTTTCTTAACTTTGTTTTTAATGCCTACTTGGGACGTGTTCTTACCTTTGAGGCCTTTGGTCTGGTAAGCCTTATCAATAGCTTCTTCTATCTTACTGCTATTCCCTTTGGCGCACTTGGTACAACTATGAGTTACAGAGCTGGATTTTTAGAAGAACGCTACGGTAAAGAAAGTGCCTATTCTTTCTGGTCAAATCTGAAATATAAATTACTCAATATTTCTCTGATTGTTTCTATCCTTTGGTTGCTCTCTACACCTTTCTTGACAGGATATTTCAATATAGACAATCTCTTCCCCGTTCTTCTTTTTACACCGGTCTGGCTGATAGGACTTCTTACAGCAGCAAATAGGGGATTTCTCAATGGAAAATTGATGTTTACGGCAATAGCAGCTCTTGCAATTTTGGATCCAATCGTCAAACTTGTAACAGCTTTTACACTGGTACAAATTAACCTTTCAGAATGGGTGTATGTTTCTATTCCTCTTTCAGTAGTTCTTGGATATCTGTTGACAGTTACCTTTATGAATCGTGTCAAACCTCAACAAACACTTGAAACTGCTACACCTCATACTCATACCTTTCCATATAAATTCTTTTTTGTCTCTGCTCTTTCAGGTATTTCGGCAATTACCTTCTTAAGCCTTGACGTCATTATGGCCAAACACTTCTTAAGCGCAAAAGATGCTGGTCAATACGCGCTTGTTTCCTTGGTCGGAAAAATGGTCTTTTTCATCAGTACGTTATTTGCTGTATTTATCATCCCATTTGTTAGCAGAAATGAAGGAGCCAAAAAAGATTCTTCCCATATTCTGGACTGGTCACTTCTTATGGCAAGCACACTGGCATCACTTGGATTTATCTTTGTAGGTGTGTTTGGTCATATAACAGTGCCAATTCTTCTTGGAGAAAAAGCATTAACAATTGTTCCGTATCTTTTACCATTTACTTTTGCTGTTGGATGTTTTGCTATCGCAACAGTCTTTATGTCGTACTATCTGACAAAAAAAGTCTACAGCTTTTCTGTCGTTACCTTTTTCCTGGCTCTCATGCAGCTTATTGCTATCAGTCTTTTCCATCAAAACATTGCGGCGATTGTCCAGGTGATGCTTTATATCGGTTATGCAAATCTTGTTTTGATGGTACTGCTTCATATCGCGATTCAACACATCACTGTCATTGAAAATAATATCAAAGATTTTTTTGGAATATTTGCAAAAGTTACTGTTCCACAACAAACAGAAAAAAATCTCAGGATTCTTATTTTTAACTGGAGAGATACCAAACATCGTTGGGCAGGAGGAGCAGAAGTATACGTCCAGGAAATAGCAAGCAGATGGGTAAAAGAAGGTCATAGTGTCACTCTCTTTTGCGGTAATGATAGTCATTCACCCCGCAATCAAGTAATTGACGGTGTAAAGATCGTCAGACGAGGTGGATTTATGACAGTATACTTCTGGGCTGCAGTATATTATTTATTTAAGTTCAGAAATAAATACGACGTTATCGTTGATGCTGAGAATGGTATTCCATTCTTGACACCACTTTATGTCAAAAAACCAATTTTTCTTTTGATTCATCACGTCCATCAGGAAGTATTTAGAAATCATCTTATCTTCCCGTTGTCTGTAATAGCATCATTTATCGAAAGCAAATTAATGCCGTATCTTTATAAGAACCGAACGATTATCACTGTCTCCGAATCATCGAAAAAGGAAATTATCAAACTCGGATTTAAAGAAGAACAAATTCATGTTATTCATCCAGGGATCAACAACGATCTTTTTTACAAAACAGAAAAGGCAAAAGTACCAACATTTGTCTATCTGGGAAGACTCCAACCTTATAAGAATGTGGATGTCTTGATCAAAGCGTTTAACAAAATTGCGCAAGACTTCCGTTCAGCTAAACTTCTCATCGCGGGAAGTGGTGAAAGTGCATCTGATATAAAAAAACTGGTACAACGATTCAATCTTGAAAAACGTGTAACATTTCTAGGAAAGGTAACCGAAGAAGAAAAAATTAAATTACTTGGTTATGCGTGGGCTGCAGTACAACCGTCACAAGTTGAGGGATGGGGAATTACCGTTATTGAAGCAAACGCCTGCGGTACTCCTGTTATCGCATCCAACGTCAATGGTCTTCGGGATTCTATTGTTGCGGACAAAACCGGAATCCTGGTAGGACTCAAAAACACCGACCAGTTTGCTGATGCAATGCTGAGTGTTATTACGAATGCCGCGTTAAGAGACAATTTGTCAAATGAAGCACACATTTGGTCACAACACTTTAATTGGGATGTAAGCTCATCTGCGTTTCTTACTATCCTTATTAATGAATATCAGGTAGAAAAAAAATACGCTATGAATGGAGAACTCGCGCTCCAAAAAGCTGAATAACATTATGAAAATTTGTTTTTTTGGTACATACGATAGGACCTATACATCAAATAGATTGTTTCTTCAGGGACTTGAAGCAAACAATATTCCTGTCGTGGAAATAAACGCACACACACAAGTCACAGATTTATTAACAGCAAACGATATGTCCTGGATACATCTATTCAAGAGATTTTCAAAAAAATTCAGAATTATTTCTGAAACAATTAAAAAAAGAAAAGAATTACAAACAGCAGATGTTATCTATGTTGGGTATCCAGGACATGTT
>DATIGJ010000050.1:0-5137 GCA_035454765.1 Patescibacteria group bacterium | reverse complement strand
ATGATGAATCCGTGCATCCGGCTTGTCAATTTTGTTCACGACGACAATAATGCGGAGTTTTTTCTCAAGAGCCTTTTTGAGGACAAATCGCGTCTGCGGCATGGGTCCTTCTTTCGCATCAATAAGAAGCAAACACCCATCGGCCATCGTCAGAACCCGTTCCACTTCACCACCAAAATCTGCGTGTCCTGGCGTATCAATAATATTGATTTTAGTCACTTCACCTGTCTTCGGATCTGTCCATTTTACGGACGCATTTTTGGAAAAAATCGTAATCCCACGTTCTTTTTCCAACTCATTGCTGTCCATGATCAAATCCGATCCGGCAACTTCTTTATCAAGTTTTGTTTTTGATTGTCGAAGCAACGCATCAACAAGCGTTGTTTTCCCATGATCAACGTGAGCGATAATCCCGACATTTCTAATGTTGTTCATAAAATAAAGAACCCTCCAACACAAACTCGCGCTGAAGGGTAATTTGTACAGTAATTATACCATTTTTGATACAAATATGGCAAATTTCAAATAAAATATCTATAATCCAAAGTGATGAGGTCTCCTGATACAGTAAGACGTTTTACTGACTGTATTACAAAGGCATGCCCGACAGGAAAACCAACTGAAGTAGTCATTCCAGGGCAACATGGCTTCTATAGTACAGGTCTGCTTATACCGAACCGCCGGTTATTATATCTACGATTTCATACTCCGGATACTCAGGTAAGAAACTATGCACTCTATTCCCTCAGCAGTAGTGGTGTTCGACGTGAGGAACAGAGCGGATTACGTCTCCTAGCACCTGAAACTGATCCTCTCACCATTGATCTGATAACAAATAATCTGAATCTTTGGAAACAAAGACCAATCGGTGGAGTTCATGAGGTTGAGTCAATACAACCGAAAGAAATGAGAAGAATCGAAGCAATCTTCAGCCGTGCCCGTTCGAAAAAAGAAACTACTTTTTGATAATATCTGCAATTATTTTTGCACTCTCACACATTCCCGTAAGATCCGTATGAATTTCCATCGTAATGAGCCCTTCATACTTTTCTTTTTTTAATAATTGTAAAAATGCTTCAACCGGTAACTCACCTTCACCAAGTGGTAAATGCTTGTATCGCATCGGACGAAGCGTACCATTGAGGAAATGTGGTTTGTAATCACTCAAATGAATATTGATAATCCTTTTTTTATTTTTTTTGTAAAAATCAATAATATCACCGTCTGAATGAGCGAGATGGGTCGTATCAAGAGTAATATCAAAATCATTTTCATTCATCAAATCGGCAAATTTTTCTCCATGCCAGCTATGTTTACGATGCAGAGAACCGAAATATTTTTCCATATTTTCAAAACCGACACGAATACCATACTTGTTCTGTAACGAATGCACGAGTTTTACATATCGTTCGTCAAAAACTTGTCTTCCTGCCGTATTCATATGCAAAACGATAACCTTCGCGCCCAATACATCCGCAATATGAAACAGTTCAACAATCTCCTGCATTTTTGTTTTTGTGAGAAAACGAACCACTTGATGAACACTAAGAACTGGTAAACCGCACGAATCAAGAAACGTTTTTACTTCGGTAATTTCATGATCTTTTGGGATAAAAAACGATGGAAGAATTAATTCAACGCCATCCATTCCTGCTGCTTTTAATTGAAAAAACCCTTCCTTCGGAGACTTATCAGAAAAAACTTTATTTTTAACAATCTTGTGATACCAATTTCGCTTGTGAGGAAGAATATCAGTAAAAAACAGACTTGCGGATATTTTCATAAATATTCTCTCTACTATAGCAGATTCATTTGATTTTCCACAATAAAAAAGTATAATGAGGAGGATCTATGGCAAAAAAACAACAAATATCACCCTTTGGTAAATACTTTACGCATCTTGATAACATTGATAAAGAACTCAAAACAAGTGACGAATATGGATCCATCTTAATTCTCAATCTCGTTGAAGAAGTGGGGGAAATGGCACGAGCCTACCTTGCCAAACACGGAAGAAAAGGAACCAATCTTGCAGCGCAACAAGACGAAACATACCAACAGGAACTCGGAGATATTCTCGTCGCAATTATCAGATTTGCACGGATCAAAAATATTAATCTCGACCAACGGATTATGTACACACTTCGAAAAATCGAGAGGCGAAAGAAAAACCCCAAACAACCAAAAAGCTAATCACTAAGCCCTCTCCTTCTTCCGTGTGACAAACCACGATGCAAGCAGTGTCGTAATCGGAACAGCAAATACTAAACCAATACTGCCCGCAAGGGTACGAATAATTTCCTCAACAATAATTTCACTATTGATAATAACCCACAAAGGATGTCCCAAAGGATTAACAATAAGAAAAAGAAACAGCGGTAATCCCGCACCTGCATAAGCAAGTACCAATGTATTGACTAAGGATGCAATATGTTCACTACCGACACGAAATCCACTGGTAACTAATCTTTGAAACGAATAATTCGGATTTGCTTTTTTTAATTCTTCAATAACCGCTGACAGACTGGTCGTAATATCATCAAGCACACCCAATGCACCAATAATAATACCTCCAAGAAGCAGTCCTTGAAAATTAATAGTTTCCGTCACACCAAAACGTAATGAATTCGCATCATCATTACCAAGTCCAGTCAACTGTGCCAATTCAACAAACACATAGGCAAGAAAACCGGTTAACGTTAATGAAATCGTCGTCGAAAGAAGTGCGATATGAGTCTTTCTTGAAAAACCATGTGCAAAATAAATCGTCGTCGCCATAATAAAAAGAGAACCCACAATACTGATAAAAAGAGGATCCCGTCCTGCAAGAATCTGTGGGACAATAAAAAACAAAATTACAGACAAACTGATCACCAAACCGACAATAGAACCCACTCCTTTCCATCTACTTAATGCCACTACCAACACAAAAAAGAAAAAAAGAATCGGTAACAATGTATCAAGCCGGTACCGGTCAATAATCTGATACTGCACGCCGTTTGGTGTTGGCAACTGAAGAAGCACAACTTTTTCACCGACTCTTACTTTTTGATCCTCACGAAGTGTTGTCAATTTACCGTGTTCAATCGTTAATTGTTCACCTTTTTTGTCTCCATCTAAAATGTTGACTGAAATAGTTTGATAGGGAACGTCCTGACCCTCAGGAACAAATATAATCCCTTCAGAAACAATCTCCACCACTTCTGCTTTATAAAACTGTTCTTTTATCTCAGGTGATTGTGCAAAACTAATTGTAGAAAAAGTGAAAAAAAAGAAAAACAAATTAATAAAGATGGCAAATAATCGTCGGGTCATATTCTTATTATAACAAACGAAAAACACTTCTTGACAAATGCAACTATATTGCATATACTATACTTAAACTTGTAGCACAATACATTCCACAAAATCCTTAAAGGGATTTTGTGGATTAAAAATAATGCACCTGACAAATTTTCACGATTGTAAAAATGAATTAAATGAAGCACAACTTCGTGCAACTCCTGCACGTATTGCTCTTATGCAACTACTTGAAAAATCAGATAAACCGCTTGATGTCCAAACAATGATTGATTTTCTGGATAAAAAAGATATCAAAACCGATCCTGCGACAGTTTTCCGAATTGTAAACATGTTTACTGAAAAAGGTCTTGTCAAACCAATCCAACTTAACGAAGGGAAATTTCGATATGAATTATCTACAAAGGCCGCTCATCACCATTTAGTGTGCGAACGTTGTGGAAACATTGAAGATATTTCCAACTGTAATATTGCAGCCCTTGAAAACGATATTGAAAAGAAAAAACACTTTAAAGTCACCAGTCACTCATTGGAATTTTTTGGAGTATGTGAATCATGTCAACGCTAGAATATATTATATTATTTACCTTTTTGGGCAGTATTGGATCCTTAATCGGTGGGGTTATTCTTCTTTCAAAAGAAAAATTTGCTCTCAAAATTTCCCATTTTCTGGCATCCTTTGCAGCAGGCACGTTACTGGGTACAGCTTTTTTGAGTCTCTTACCCGAAGCTGCACATGAAGCAGAGCATAGTGGAACAAATATCTTTCTTTGGACTCTTGGTGGTATTATTTTCTTTTTCCTGGTTGAACGATTTATTCATTGGTTTCATCATCATGATGAATATCATGAATCTGAAACCGCACACAAAAAAGATTCCGACAGTATTATCCCACTCATTATCATTGGAGACACGCTCCACAACTTTCTTGATGGCATTGTCATCGCCGCAACATTTATGGTCAACATACCACTTGGTATTGCTACAACGATTGCAATCGCGATGCATGAAATTCCACAGGAAATTGGCGATTTCGGACTCTTACTTCATAAAGGACTCAAAAGAAAAACAATTATTTTTATCAATATCTTCAGTGCCGCGGCAGCATTCTTCGGAGCCATCATGACATTTATGCTTGGTGAAGTCTTAGAAGATTATATCGCTATTTTGTTGGCGCTTACTGCGGGACTCTTTATCTACATTGCCTCATCCGATCTTATTCCGGAAATTCATCACGAAAAAAGGAAAAACTTTGCAATCATCGAAACTCTGTTGCTTATTATCGGAATCGCACTTATCTGGTTTACTACTGGCATCTTTGCACACGGCCATTAATCTATGCCCTTATTTCGAGACAAAATTTATCACCTTACCCGACAAATTCCCCTTGGAAAAGTTGCGACTTATGGACAACTTGCGGAAATGGCGGGCAGTCCAGGCGCAGCACGGGCTGTTGGCATGTGTATGAAAACAAATCCAGACGCTCCTCATACTCCCTGTCATCGAGTCGTTGCCTCTGATGGAAAATTAACCGGATATTCTGCAGGAGAAGGGGTAAAAACAAAACGTCAAATGCTGCTTGATGAAGGCGTTACATTTATAGGAAATAAAGTAAATCTTAACGTTTCTTTGTGGAAAGCATCTTAAATCCTTTTTTGAATCTCAACTGCGTGGTCATGGATTGTTTGAAATAATTTTTCAACAAACTGTTCTGAAAGCTCTAATACTTTTGCCTTTTTTTTAACTGTTTGCAACAGATCCTCACGTCGTTTTTCATCAAGAATGGGAAGTTCATGAAAATTTTTTAGTTTCCCGACTTCCTTCACGGCTGCAAATC
>DATIGJ010000049.1:0-3592 GCA_035454765.1 Patescibacteria group bacterium | reverse complement strand
GGCTCGTGCAAAAAATAGAGATAGTATCTCGCGAAATGGTAACTATGTAGAAGTATATATTTCAACACCGATTGCTGTTTGCATGAAACGAGATGTCAAATCAATTTATAAAAAAGCAGGAAAGGGTTTGATGAAAGGCATTACTGGTCTTGATGATCCCTATGAACCTCCAAAACATCCAGAAATAACTATTGATACAACAAAAATGACACCTCAACAATCAGTTAAAGTAATTTTGGATTATCTGACAAAAAATAATTTGATCAGTCTACATCATTAATGAAAATAAAAAAACAACCAATTTTTATTGTCGGGAGCGGACGGAGTGGTTCCCGGATGATTTATAAACTTCTTTCTGGTCTTGAGCATGTTGAAGTATATCACGAATATCTTTGTACCCATATTCAGCCTGTTGCAGCAAAATATTTTATGGGTTTATTATCAAAAAAAGCCGTAAAAGAGGAAATTATGAAGCTTCACGGCTCGAGCATTTTTTACAGTGATGCAGAGTATTGGGTGGATTCATCAAATAAACTTTCTTGGCTTATTGAACCGCTTTATGAATTATTTCCTAATGCGAAGTTTATCAATATTACTCGGGATGGAAGGAAAGTTGTGAGTTCTTTTTTTCATAAACTTGCACCAGAAATTTATGATGACGTCAGTGTTTCTAGGATGCAAGATTGGTTATCGAATCCTACAAAGTTTCCGGAACCTCCTCCAGAAAAAAAATATTGGTGGAATATTCCCCAAAAAGGGCAACCATTTTATAAAGATTTTGCAACATTTAATCAGTTACAAAGGATTGCCTATCATTGGACTGAAGTAAATAGAGTGATTGGACAATCGTTAAAAAAGATTCCACAAAAACAACAGTTTACGATCAAATTAGAAGATCTTGTTTCAAAAAAAGCAGCTTTAAAAACATTTTTGAAACAATTTGAAATACCTTTTGAAGATCAATATTATGATTTTATGCAGACGCCGCAAAACGTTTTTGTACCGATGGATTTTTCTTTGAATGATCAAGAAATGGAGCAATTTTATGAAATTGCAGGAGGAATGATGATCAAGCTTGGCTATACCTCAAAAAAAGTCTACGAAATGAAATATTAATTATGAAATGTGATTTTTGTCAGTCCAATAAATTGACGGATGTCTATACCGTTCCGACAACAGAACGGGGGATGATTATTGTCGTTTGCGAAGTATGTGGATTGGTGCAAAGCTTTGAAACAAAGAAAAAAAATACAGGTAAACGATTGGTTAGAACAAGTAGTGATGCCGACTGGGGAAATGTGAGACATGGGAAGGGTATCCGGTTACCAAAAGCGATCGAGATTTTAGCGCCATTGTTTGTAAAAGATGACAGAAAAGAAGTTTTGGATATTGGATCAAATAGAGGAGATTTTGTTCTCTGGATTTCTGAAACATATCCAAAAACAATAATACATGCGATTGAACCGGATAAGCATGTCGTTGATGCATATAACAAGAATAAAAAGATTTCTTTGCAAATTGATCGGTTTGAAAATATTACCTTGCCGAAAGAAACCTTTGATATTATTTATTGCTCCCATACTTTGGAACATGCGGCTTCAGCAAGTGCTATGATCCGTAGTGTACATCAAGCACTTAGAAAAGATGGATACTTTTTCCTTGAGATTCCTAATATTGAAATAATTGGCCAGTCAGATATTGTCGAAGAATTTTTTATTGATAAACATACGTTTCATTTTAATCGTGAATTATTAATTGATTTTGTTAAGCAAGTCGGATTTTCTGTTGTTTCGGGAGAAAAAGATACCGATGTCTCAAATATTACGCTTTTATTACAAAAAAAAGGTGATCAAAAGAATTTTGTAGCAAAGGATAAAAAGCTTGCTCTAAAAAATAAAAAGCTGATTAAGACATATAAAACGCTTCTTAGCGAAAATAAAAAAAAGCTTAAGGAAGTTTCCGATAAATTATATTCATTCATGGACCGTCAAAAAGTTGTTTTATGGGGTGGGGGCAGAATTTTTGACGCGCTTATCAAATATGGTGAGTTAAAGACAGATAAGATTATGCTTCTGGTTGATGATTATTTATCGAAATATGTTTCAGAGGTTCATGGCGTCAAATTGCATACATCCCAATCGTTGCGACTTGCAAACCCTGATGTTGTGATTATTTTGGCAAAAAATGCGACGGAAGAGATTTATCAGAAAGTTAAGAAGTTTGGTATTCGTCATGTCGTCCGGTTTAGTGATTTGTTATAATCTCCAGTATGAAACTTAGTGAGTATGTTGTATCGTTTATCGAGCAAAATGTAGCAGATTCTTTTTTTCTTCTTTCCGGTGGTGGAATAATGCATCTTGTTGATTCTGTCGGTCGAGCAAAAAAACTTAAATCATATTGTTGTCATCATGAACAGGCCGCGGCGATCGCTGCAGAAGGATATGCCCGTGTCAAAAATGATATTGGTGTTGTGCTTGTAACAACAGGTCCGGGAGGGACAAATGCCATTACCGGTGTTGCAGGCGCCTGGCTGGATAGTATCCCAATGCTTGTTATCAGTGGACAGGTCAAGACAGACAATATTACTCCGCGAAAAAATGGCGCACCGACAGTTCGGGCAATCGGTTTTCAAGAGTTAAATGTAATCGATATGGTAAAACCGATTACTAAATATGCTGTGACTGTTGAGGAGCCACATGAAATAAAATACCATTTGGAGAAAGCTATTCATTTGGCAAAAAGCGGTAGACCAGGTCCTGTTTGGATAGAAATTCCGCTTGATATTCAGGCTGCTGATATTGATCCGAAGACTCTTCCATCCTTTACGCCAAGACCAGAGGATATGTTTACACAGCCAAAGATCCCAATGGAGTTGATTATCAAAAAATTACGTGAGGCAAAAAGGCCATTACTCCTTGCCGGTAATGGAATTCGTTTGGGAGGCGGTGCAGAGATATTGCAAAAGGTATTAAAAAAACTCAGTATCAATACCGCAACGGTAATTTTTACTGCTGATGATCTGGTTACCTATGAATATCCTTATTATCTCGGGAGACAGGGTATGTGGGGGAATCAACCTGCCAATTATGCGATTGATAATTGTGACGTGCTTTTAGTGATTGGGGATAGACTACAGCTTACACAAACATCCTATGACTATCAAAATTTTGCCACGCAAGCATTTAAGATTATGGTTGATATCGATGAAGCAGAACTTACCAAAAAGACCTTAGCGATTGATTTACCTGTTCATGCCGATGCAAAAGTATTTCTTGAAGAATTGTATAAACAAGAGTTAAAACTTAATCGTTGGGATATTGCTGTTCCTCAGATAAATCCTGATGAATATAAAGGAAAAGCGAAGTATCTTAATGTCTATGATTTTCATAAGGCGTTAAGTAACTATTCAAAAAAAGGATTGCATGTCGCGACAGCTGATGGGCAAGCAAGCGTGAGTCCGCATCAGGCATTAAAGATTGTGCAAGGACAACGATTTATCACTAACGCAGGACTTGGCCATATGGGATCAGGTTTGCCGCTTGCGATTGGAGCATGTATTGCCAATAACGAACAACCGGTTCTCTGTATGGAT
>DATIGJ010000048.1:0-2603 GCA_035454765.1 Patescibacteria group bacterium | reverse complement strand
CCTCCAATGGAAAAAATTCTCCAGATCACAACCCATCCAAAAGACGCACCAAATGTTGAAGAAATTGTAGAACTTGAATTTATCAAAGGAATTCCTGTTGCATTAAATGGTAAAAACATGAAGTTGGCAGACCTCATTTTGACTCTTAATAAAATCGGTGGCAAACATGGCGTTGGTATCGTACATCTTATTGAAGACAGAGTTGTGGGTCTGAAAGTCCGAGGGCTCTACGAAGCTCCTGCTGGAAGAATTATTATCACCGCGCACAAAGATCTTGAGAAATATGTCTCAACTCGTCAGGAAAATGAATTTAAAAAAACGATCGATACCAAATGGGCCTATCTTTGCTACGGTGCACTCTGGTACGAACCACTCATGAGTGATTTGAATGCCTTTATTGATAATGTCAACCTAAAAGTAACCGGAAAAGTGAAAGTACGCCTCTATAAGGGAAATTGTGAAGCAGTTGCAGTCGAGACGCCAAATACGATTTTTGAAGAGAAATTGGCAACATTTATGACTTCAGGAGCAACAGACTTCAATCAAAATGCTTCAGCAGGATTTATCGAATTGTACACACTACAAATGAAACTCGCACAACGAGCAGAAAAAACAGCACTTATCTCAATCGGCAAGAGAAATAATAAAGTAAAACTTCTTCCGACAATCAAACGACTCTCTGATATGCACTACAAATTGTATGCAACGTACAAAACGCACAAATTCTTAAAGACACACGGTGTCGAGACAATTCTTGTAAACAAAATTTCACAACCAAATCTCAAACCAAATCTTGGAGAACTCCTTGATGCCAACAGATTTGATTTAGTTATTAACATTCCTATGGACAGACAGGTAACGCAAACAGACGGAAAAGTCATTCGACAAAAAACTGTTGAGCACAATGTTCCTCTTATTACTTCAGTGAACGTTGCCCAGGAGTTCGTCAAAAAACTCCAAGCAGCAAAAGTATAAGCTCCTCGTGATACTTTTTTATATTTATGAAGCAAAAAACCATCAAATCTGTCCTCATGTGCAAACCGCTTCATTTTGCTGAATTGAACTATATTATTAACCCCTGGATGAAACCCGGTACCATTAAAGAACAAATCGCACTTGACCAATGGGAACAATTGGTCAATAGCTATAAAAAGCTTGGCATAACAGTAAATGTTATTGAACAACCATTAGGAGTACCCGATATGGTTTTTGCAACAGATCAGGGAATTGTCCATGGGAAAAAAGTTCTCTTGAGTCGTTTTTGGCATGAAGAACGCAGAGATGAAACACAATTCTATAAAGACTGGTTTGAACAAAACGGCTATCAAATTGAATATTTACCAGCTGGAGCATATTTTGAAGGAAATGGTGATGCTTATTTTTTTAAAAATAAATTACTTGTCGGTATAGGATTTCGTGCAGACGAATTTACTTGTGAAGCCGTCAGCAAAGCACTTGATATTGAAGTAATTCCGCTTCAAATCACTAATGCCAGCTTCTATCATCTTGATGTCGGATTTCTGCCACTTAATGATGAGACAGCGTTTTACTATCCCAAAGCATTTAATAAACGGAGTAGGGAAGTATTGAAACAACTAATTCCAAACCTTGTCGAATTATCAGAAGAAGAAACCGAGGGGTTCTCTGCCAACAGCGTCGTGACAGGAAATACTGTTATACATCAAGCTGGGAATCCAACCTTTACTGAAAAACTCAAAAAACTTGGGTATAATTCTATTGACGTTGATTTAAGTGAGTTTAAAAAATCCGGTGGCGGCGCCCACTGTTTAACAAATATTTTGAAATACTATGAATAAACGTGACCTTATCTCAATTACAGACCTCTCAGAAAAAGAAATCCTCTCGATTTTAAAAAAAGCCATTGATCTCAAAAAAGATCTCAAAAACGAAATGGAAAAAACAGATATTTTGAAAAACAAAACCCTCGTCATGATTTTCGAAAAGCCTAGCCTTCGAACACGGCTTTCCTTTGAAATTGGTATGACGCAATTTGGTGGCCATGCAGTGTACCTCGGACCAAGTGATATCGGACTTGGCAAACGGGAATCAGTTGAGGATATCGCAAAAGTTGTTTCAAGCATGGGGGACATCATTATGGCACGCGTCTTTGATCATAAAAACGTAGAAAAACTCGCCAAGCACTCGACAGTTCCGGTCATCAACGGCCTTTCGGATCTTGAACACCCCTGCCAGATCCTCGCAGATTTTCAAACGATTTTAGAAGTCAAAGGACAACTCAAAGGACTGACGCTTGGTTATGTGGGTGATTGTGATAATAATATGGTTTATTCACTAGCTTTAGGCTCGGCACTGCTTGGCATGAATTTTCGTTGTGCTGCGCCCAAAGGCTTTGAGATGAACAAAGAAATGTTGCAGAAAGCACAGTCACTTGCGCAAACAACAATGATACAAACCAACGACCCGAAAGAGGCTGTTAAAGATGCCGACGTCGTCATCACCGACACCTGGACGAGCATGGGAAAAGAAGAAGAAAAAGAAGAACGTAAAAAAATCTTCAAACCATATCAAGTTAATCAAGCACTAATGAAACTCGCCAAAAAAGACGCAATCTTCATGCACTG
>DATIGJ010000047.1:0-2500 GCA_035454765.1 Patescibacteria group bacterium | reverse complement strand
TGCAAGAATTTATTAAATAAATTTATTTTGATAATTCTTGAGAAACAACTTCAATGGCTTGTCTAGCTATTTCTGCTTTTCGTAATTTATCTGCTTTTTCTATTTTTTCATCAAGAATTTGTTCAATACCAATTTTTACCGAGACAAAGTATTTGAGACACTCATCTTCTCCCAATTCATGTATACCTTTACTTAATATCGAGTAGATATTTTTATTTTCAACTAAAAATTCAGGAAGAAAATGTTTAAGAAGTTTAATTCGATCATCCATGCGAGAAGATAAATATTTTTCTTCGTTCCAATTCTCCTCAGTTTTTGCTTTGAGATGTGCTTCTTCTATAAGTTTTTCAAAGATTCTTCTTAAATATACAAAAGAGCCAATACCAACACCATGAGCCATTAAACCAATTGCTTTAGTAAATTCTTGATATTGGTCTTCACCAAGTATTTTTCTATAACTTTCAGCCTGAGGGATTTGAAAATCCGCAACTGAAGGAAATTGGCCAATTTTTTGAAATCTATCTTTTCTTCTCAAATAAAAAATGGTGTAAATGTGAGTAACGTCTCTACTGCAACTCATAGCAACTCGTTCAAACTTAGCCCAAGAATCCCAAACATCAAAGGTTCTATGATCTGATGTTTCACTCATAGAAAACACACTGTCTTTGTTGCATTCAATACAGAAAGCATCTATCGTTTTTCCATATTTTAAATAGATGTATATAATTTTTTTTATGTCCTCGTCGGTTATATCAATTACGTGATAAAGAGGCATTTCTAGATGAAAAGATTTTGCAGTAAATAAATATTTATCTATTTCGGTTTTCTCTTCTTCTTGGGGATTAGGCGTATCTGTCATAGTATGCTCGATTATAGCAAATTTATTTACTTATTCGCTATTCTTTGCTACTATCTTTATTAACTTTTGATTTCTTGCGTGCGGAACATCTCCTTGCCAAGGAGAAGGTAGTGGGTCCCCCGCCTGCAAATGCCTAGAGCATTAGCTATTGGCGGGCAGGTATTCCCATCGCCCGCTCTCATCTTTCGCTAAAGCTACAGATGATTCGCTACAACTCAATACAGAAATGTGTTGAGTTTTTTTGTTTTACCATCTTTTTTCCCAGGGTGAATTTAGAGGTAATTATTGGGGCCAGCGTCTGCCTGTGGATCGTTCCATTTCTCGTGTTTCTTTCGTGCGTATGCCCGCTACTATAAGGTGTTCAGCGGCAAGTATTGAGGCAAAAATAGGTATTCCAGCTTCCGCAGGAATACCAGGGATATATTCTGGAATAAGAAGTGGAAACATTATTTTAGAAAAAACAGTAGCCATTGCAACATTATTTCTGTCAGCTCTCGTTTGACGACTTGCGTAGTCGCCATAGTCATCAAGATTAAAAGCTCTTACCAATGCCGGAAAAAGGATATTACTTCCTTGTGCTGTCACACCGGTCAGAGCATTTTGGATAGGGTGGTTCCCGAAGTCTTCGCCTTTAACGATAGCCCGTCTTCGTGCGCCGTTACCAAGTAATTCACTGATAAATACTCTTGGAAGAGATCGTGGTGCTTTATCTTTATTCATGAGGCGGATTGTAACTCATAATAATAAGGCAGTCAAGAGGATTTTTTGTCGGCGCACACATGGGTACTCATTTCTTTGAAAGAGTATATCCTTTTATAAAGGAAAAGTGATTATTTTGCAGTTTGCCAGAGGATTTTATCTATTGGTCCGCGTTTGGAAAGTTCCTTTATATATTCATAAGATTCTTTCACAATCTGCTCAAGAATCGGCAGCTCAATATCGTTCAGATTTTTGATATAGAGACAATACCCTGTCGTCGTATGTTTTCCCAACTTTGCAAGCTGTTTTGAGTAGCGCGTCGTGCCGTCCATCAGATAAATTGTCGTCTTCCCTTTTCTTGGATAAAATCCGATAACAAAACTGTCCCCCTCTCGCCCACTGTCGTATTTGTAATGGTAGCTATCAAATCCGATACTGCCTGCGCCGCCAGTCCACACTTTTGGTTCGTGTCCGCTTATTCGCTGCATCATTTCAATCAGCACCTGGGCTTCTTTTGCGGTTTGTTCATCAAGTGAAACAAGATAGTCTTTCACCGAGAGTTTATTCATAGCGTTATTGTAACAAAATTTTGGAACGTATTTCAAAACCCATAATAATAGTGTTTATTTTTGTGGGATAGTATATAATTTTGACATGGCTGAAAGAGGAAAAGAGAGAAGAACAAGATCTAGTTTGCCTTTATTTCGGGGCACATCACAAGAAGTCTCCACTTTGCAACATGCTCTCCGTTCGTTTGACGAAGCAAGAGATACCCGCAGAGGTCTTGAATTTCAATCAGTATTGCCGCAAGTAATCGGTTTTGTCCCCGTTCAAGAACGCGGATTTTTGACATCATTTGTTCCTCAAGGAGGTTTGCCAACGACCGGAGTCATGCTTGCTTCAGGTGATCCTGATTTTGAGAGATTTCTTGCAGGCATGCCA
>DATIGJ010000046.1:0-4063 GCA_035454765.1 Patescibacteria group bacterium | reverse complement strand
GGTTGAGATAATTTTCTACTTTAATAGGAGCGACTTTATAGCCTGCTTGTTTGAGAAGTAATGCGACTGATGCTGAGGTGATGCCCTTTCCGATGCCTGAGATGACTCCACCGGAGACAAAGATGTATTTTGTTCTAGATTTAGTTATTTTTGTATCGGGCACGATTTATCTTAACAAATTTATACGAAAGAGTCAACAATAACTTCTCTAGAAAAATGAATTAACAATTATCCTCTTGAGGCTTTTCTTACGATATTCTTTGATCGTCTTACTGCAAAATTTAATCTTCTTGCAAAAAAGGGCACTTTAATACCGTGCCATCTATCAAGAACTGTTTTTGTATGAACAAAACCCTCTTGTCCAGCTACTTGTGAATTTAAAACAACACCACTACGACCTCTCATACCTCGTCCCGTCAAAGGCGTTTGCGAAACAAAACCAACAGTTTCATTTCCACCGTCAATATAATAAACCCTCGAACTTTTTAATTCAGTCATAGCCAAACTATATCACAAGATATCAAAAACTGCAATCTTACAATTTATCCTGCATTGACGCCATCGGGGACGTCTTTTTCGGGGACGGCGAGGACGGGGATGATTTCGTTACTGTAGCCAATGTCGAAAAGCATGCCTTCTGATACCTCACCCATCATCTTTCTAGGCTCCAAATTCACGACAAAAAGCGCTTGCTTACCTTCAATCTCCTTCGGATTTTCTCGCTCTTTTTTCATCCCAACGAGAATTGTCCGCTGAAATTCGCCAAAATTCACTTTCAAACGAACCAATTTATCAGATCCTTCGACATCTTCCACGTTCTCGATTCTCCCCACACGGATATCAAGCTTCTCCAAATCTCCAAACGTAATAGTCGGTTTCACCGGCATCAATTTCATAAACTAAATCTTTTTATACAAGATTGCCACATGATTTTCAAATCCATTATCCTCATAAAACTTGAGTGCATTATTATTGTGAGTAGAGACATCAAGCTTGAGATGAGTTATTCCCTGTGCTTGAAAAACTTTTGCCGCTTCATCAATCAACTGCTTCCCCACTCCATGTTTGCGATAGGATTCTTCAACAAATAACTCTAACACCCATCCGTATTCGGTAATCGCATTATCATCATACTGTGCGTGTCCTTTCTTAAATGTCGTAAACCCGACAATCTTCCCATCCATCTCTGCAATATAAAAATATGGATCATCATTCTTTAGTGCATGAGTAAAATACGCTTCAAACTGCTTTTCCTCATCCAATGCGAGAGGAGGATAAAACCCTGAATCAAGCTCATAATGAAACTGTATTTGCGCTTGCCACAAGGGAAAAATTGCTTGCCTATCTTCCTGAAGTGCTTTTCGGACGAGAATATTCATAGACTCTTTAATTTGTGAACAACGTCTATTATAATGAAGCCATGATAAAAATTGAAGTGCGAAAAGGCGAAGAAGTTGTCGAGACAGTCACAGCATACTTAACGAAACATGACATTAAAACTGGGGTAATTGTGTCAGTCATTGGCGCATTGAATGAATTTAGCCTTAGTAGTATGGACAAACATGACGAAAAGAAAGTCATCACCACAGAATATACTGAAGCAGTCGAATTATCAGGCAACGGAGAAATTACAGACGGCAAACCACATTTTCATGTCACTTTAGGACGGGAAGATCAGCAAGCCTTACACGGACATCTTGAATGGGGAAAAGTCAACGAATGGTTCGTCCACGTCTATATTATGCCTTTAAACTAACTGCGTGAGCGGACGCTTGCCGAGATCTTGAAAAAATCGTAATAAATAACCATCAGGATCCTGAACAATAAACTGTTTGTTCCCTACTTCATGATCTTCTCTACGATACCACTTTTCTTCAACTTCCATAAAAAGTTTTATTTCTTTTTCTTTCAATTTCCCAAGCAAACTTTCAATATCCGGCACTTCAATTTGAAAATTAATGCCTCTTCCCAAAGGTATTTCAAACTCGCCTGTTTTCCATGTGCGGCCTTTATCAATCTGATCAAGCATCAGATGCGCTTCCCCGAGAATAAGATAGGCAAAACCTTCTTCTTCTCTCTGATATTTTATAGAAAAACCTAAAATTTCAACATAAAATACCAAACTTTTTGTAATATCAGTTACTACGAGCTCTGGAACAATGGCTGGATTTGAAGTCATTGCCCTATTGTAGCATTCTTTGTGAGCGGACGACCGTACTTTGCTCGAACCACTTTAGCCTAAACGAGTACATCGTCTATTTTCTCAAATTCAATCTCTTAAAGAGAGAACGGGCATTGAGTCCTTTACTAATTATCAATAACTCCAGCATTAGTATTTTACTTCTTATAGGTGATCTTCTTTGTCTACCTCGGCCTCTTGTTTGGTTTTATGTACTGTTCCATCTTTATGGTGAGGCGGAGAATAAACAGTATAAAGCTTTAAAGGTTTTTCGGCTGAAGTGTTGATGACATTGTGCTTCATACCAGCAGGGACAACAAACGCGTCACCATCCTTAATCAAATGTTCTTCACCATTCATGATCACTTTACCTTCACCAGATTCAATGCGCAGGAATTGGTCTACGATCTCGTGGATTTCCATTCCGATTTCTTCATTTGGTTTGAGTGACATTACCACGAGCTGTACATGCTGACCAGTGAACAAAACCTGGCGGAAGTACTCATTTTTGAGAGTAATTTCTTCAATATTTTTTAGATAGCCTGTCATATCTTCTTTCTTCTTAATTTAACACCACAATTGTCGCATTAAGCAAGGTGGCAAAACTGACCCAGAGTAGATATGGTAGCAGTAAATAAAATGCTAATCGGGATAAAGGATAAAATTTTTTCATTGTCATTACAATCAATGCCCACATCGCCACGATCACGATTAATCCCAATAAGGGGGACATTAATCCAAAAAAAATTGGTGACCAAATAAAATTTAGTGCCAGTTGTGCTAGAAAGAATAGACCGGCAGTTTTCACTTTCTTTTTCTTAAAATCTTGTTTCCAAATCAGATAAAACGCCACTCCCATCAAAAGATACAACAGTGTCCAGACCGGTCCAAAAATCCAGTTGGGTGGGGAAAAAAACGGTTTGCTCAAGGTAGAGTACCAGGTAGGTATAGCTGAGATGGTAAAAAGAGTTCCAAGGATACCCACTAATTCACAGCCAATCACTGAAATAATAAGTTTGGACAAGTTTTTCATCTGTCTTTAGTATGAAACAAATTTGGCATAAGAGCAATCATTGTTGTAGGAACCTATTCACTTCCTTCACCGTCCATTCGGGATATTCCAGTTCGCTTACTCAATCAATTCGTCCGAATTCATATCATCGTTCAATGGGGAACGAGAATCCCTGCCCGCCGTAACTTGAGCGGTGAACCGGACTCGAACCGGCGACCTCATCCTTGGGAAGGACGCATTCTACCACTGAACTACCACCGCAGTAAGCACAATAATAGCATATTTTTATTATTCTGGCTCGTCCGAAAATAACAAAAAAAGTTCTTAAATCTTACTTCTTAAATCATAAATCTTAACTTATCGAGGAAGTTTGAGGGTATTGTCAACATGAATAATATCAGGATTGGAAAGATTGTTGGCTTTTGCAATCTCTACCCATTTGTACCCATCTCCATAGGCACGAACCGCAATCATCCACAATGTATCATTGGGTAAAATTTTGTAGGTATCACCGGAAATTTTTGCACTCGTTGAAGATTTATCATCATCAACCGTATGAACCGTCGCATCTTTCAGTTTGGTTTCAGGCACTTTGAGCACATTTCCAACATGAATATCATTTGGGTGAGAAAGATTATTTGCGTTTGCAAGATCCACCCAGTTGTACCCGCTGCCGTAGACTTTTTCGGCAATCGTCCATAAATTATCTCCTTCAACAACAGTATAGGTCTTCCCTGTTATTTTCTTGGTTGGCTCTACAGGCTGCAAAGGTTGCCCTGCAATTCCTTCCGGTGCTTCAATCGCAACACCTGTTGGAGAAATAGCAAACTCATCACTTTGCGCAACTGTTGTTGGAGTCGCTTCGGGAGTTT
>DATIGJ010000045.1:0-6126 GCA_035454765.1 Patescibacteria group bacterium | reverse complement strand
TTGATGAAGAATTGTGGGGCGGCAAAGGGGAAATGCATCCGCATAAAAAACGGCTTTCGATCAATATGCTTAATATAAGCTACTTGAGGACGGTCACCAGTAAATGTCACCTTATACATCGGCAGTCCGACTGCGAGATTTTGCAACGTTGCTTCAAGCTGAATATCTGCTTCCCGTACCATATCATCATACGTAACATTCTTTAAATTCATTTCCTTAACGAGTCTATTCATAAACCAGCGGTCGCGTTTGACATCATAGATGAAATACATCTGATGACGTTTGGGATTGTCTGCAAGGATGGTGTACTTATCACTATCAATCACGAGTACCCCTTTTTCTTCATGTCTGCCAGTAAGATTGGTCATTTCAATATTTTCACTGATTTCACACAAATTTCGTGCATAGTGAACAATTTGTTTAATATCTTGGCTTCTCACATCATATTCCCAGGAAAATCCTTTTCTTCCTGCTTTCGCAAGGTGACCACAACCAATCAAGCCTTGATGCATATGTGGCGAGGGGTCTACATGTTCATCTGTGTGGAAATAAAATTTGCCATTTAATTTGGTCACTGCTTTAAATACTGCCGTAAAACATTGCTCGGGCGTAAGCCCGAGATTCTTTTTTCTATTGACTGCCTCAAGTGCCATGACATAGCCGCAGTCTGCACCAGGACGGGCAACCATGCCATGTCCTTGATTTGGTAAATAACGTCCATCAACGCATTTTGTCCCTTTCTGAGCTTGAACTGTGCTTGCCTTTACGTAGGTCGAAATGTCTTCAAGAGAAGGTCCTCCTGTGGATTTCTGATAGTTATAGAATGATTGTAGAATTTTATTCATACTATAAGGATTTCTAGATCACAGCATTATAGTAACACATTTGTCAAAATGCAACAACAAGATGACAAAAACCAAACTACTATGATCTTCTGAGAGGTCTCGCTCTCCATCTACCACTAGTATCTGGAGCAACAAACGTAGGAACAACTACTGTACGAGGATTACCACCTTTTGTTCGCGGGACAAGTCGTCTAACGACATCCGCAGCATCAAGTACATGTTGCATATGCTCTCTATCTTCAACACGATTGCCAGCACAATGTGCATGACCTACTACGTAAACGCGATCCGACCCATGCCTATCTATTGATATACCTATTGCCTCCTCTACTGCTGCTATGACTCTTCTGTCATTTCTGCTGAGGCGCCCTACCATTCCAGGAGCGGTAGTAGCATCCACATATACTCTCTTGGCTCCAGTTTCTCTCTGAGCAAGACGCTTTAATGGATCACTTGTGCGTCCATCGATACAATCCGCTGCCGCAACAAATGGAGTTTTTTCTCGTGCCATATATTTATTATAGGACATAATTATACTCTTTTTTATATAAAAATCAAGTACCAATCTAGATCCATTTTGCCACTACCCAACAAAACCATCTACCTGTGCTATACTACAAATCAACGAATCATGGGCAAAGTGAATCTTCTTTCTATGAAGGGTAGTCTTATTGGTATTTTTGTCACACTTATTTTGATCCTTGCTATCCCTATTCTTTTTCTTTTGTCACAAGAAAAAGCACTACTCAGTAGTGAAAAAACAACTGATCCCACACCTACTCCAGTCCGTATGACATTTGAAAAAGGGTCTTTGCAAGTTGCTGGCTATATTTACCACGACACCGATCAAGATGGTGAACGAAAATCTGAGGAAAAACCTTTCAAAGGAGTAACCGTCCAAATGCAACAACTCAAAGAGGGCAAAGGTGAGACAACAGCACTTGAAGAACAAACAGATACGTACGGCTATTTCAGTTTCCGAGTACCTTTTGATAACGCAAGCTCGTATATGATTAAGCTTGTCCTGCCGAAAGGCTACAAAACAGTCCATGCAAATCCTGTCATTCTCTCAGATCTGCAGCCAAACACACAAAATATTGTCGAATTTGGGCTTATCCCGTCAGGTGAAGCAATTCCTTCGCCAACCAAAAAAGTAACTCCTACCAAAGAACCACCAACACCTACACCCTAAATAGATTTAAGATTAAGGATTTAAGAATAAAAAATAATCTTAAATCTTATCTCTTAAATCTTTACTCTTTGCGTTCCTTCCACTTCCACGAATGAGGCTCCCCTGTCAAATAGGTAATACATATGAGAATACCTGAAAGAATAAGAAATTTTGGAAGAAAATCAGAAATGGTATCACTGTGTACATATGAATAAATCAGGGATCCAAGATAAAGAAGAATTACCAGCCACCCTTGCCATGTCGCAGGTGCCCATCCGAAGCTATATTTATGAGGTCTGAACCAATACTCACGCGCCATAGATCCAGTATAGCATACCATCAATCATCCTGAGTTTATTAAAAATCTAACTTGATTTTTCATAAAAAAAGATCATAATACAGGTATGAGTGAAAGTCCGAGAGGTGAAGCAGAAAGATTAGCAGAAGAAATGATAAGCTGGGGTGCTACTGCATCCGCAGTTGACACTCGTGCATCAAGAGATCCACAAGAACCACCAGCAGTAAAGAAAGTAGGTAATGCTGTTGTGACTAATATTACAAGAGAAGCACCTAAAACACGACTTACTATGCCTCCAAGAACTCCACGAAAATAACCACTAAACAAATTTCCCTTCAGACTCTTTCAAAAAGGTATCATATGCGTGCATCAATTCGCGTAAATGTTCAGGAATTTGCAATATGAGCTCATCAATCTGTCTGATCGGGACTATTTTTGAACTGGTACTTGTAAGAAACGCACCCTCATATTCTCCTATTTGAGCCAACGGGAAAGCAACTTCGTGAACGATAAAATCGTGTTTTTTCGCTGTAGCAATGACTGTCTGACGAGTTACTCCCTCTAATACGTCCTCTGCAGGTGGTGTAAATAATTCCCGACCTTTGATTGCGAAAAAATTTGTCCGTGTTCCCTCGATAATCATTCCTGTATTGGAAATTAACAGCGCATCATAACAACCCGCTTCTTTCGCTTTTTTGTAATGCAAATAACTGGGAAGCATGTTAAGCGTCTTCGCCTGAGGCAAGAATCGTTCATATTCGATTGTCATTACCTTTGTACCTTCCGAATACAACTTGCGATCAGGAAAGAATGGTGCAAGTGCCAAAATAAAAAGTTGCGGCTCTCGCCCGCCAATAAGTACTATTTTGATATTGCATGAGCCGTCTGTTGTCAGTTCCAATTTTTCCAACAATTCCTTGAGATACTGTTCAATTTGGTCACTGGAAAACTGATGCTCCAAACCAATCACTTCCGCAGAATGAAGCAGTCGTTCACTATGTTGTTTTGTAAAATAAGCGATGCCGTTTCGAACTTTGATGTTTTCATACACCCCAAAGCCATAGGAAAATTCAATATTGAAAAGCGGCACCACTGCCTGCTCGATGGGAAGTATTTGACCGTTTTTGGAGAAATATGGAAAATTCATAAATAGTGGCCTGCCACGCGTAGCTCTTACATTTATGTACGAGCGAAGTGTGGGTCGCCGTGGAATCGAACCACGCGCCTCTTTCTTATCAGGAAAGCGTTCTAGCCGATGAACTAGCGACCCAATTAATTGATAAACCTTGCCACTCTTGCCCTTCCGAAACTCGAAGGAGAGTGACACCCAGTGAGTTATTATTATACCAGATCGAGGCTGATCTGACTACTTCTTTATCCTTTTTTTTGAGGCGCGAAGGGGAATTGCACCCCTGAATGGCTGTTCTGCAGACAGCTGTGTTAGCTACTTCACCACCGCGCCGTCCCACTATCTTACCATAGCCTAGCCTCAGAAACAACTTTTCCACAGCTTTATTAGCGCAAACTATGATTTGATCAAACTGTTATGTTATCAGACATAGCTATTTTGTCTGATCATAGTCAGCGGCAGCTGAGCTATCAATTCACAAAAAAACCTCTCTTATTTACCCCGCGAAGCTTTAGCGTAGTGGGGCTGGAGATTCTTTTCCAACAAAAAACCCAGTTCTAAACTGGGTTTAATAATAATTAAAGACACATCCCCGCTGAGCGGGGTATAAACCAAAATGTGGTAGGAGTGCGAGAATAGTTTTGAATATCTCTCAGTATTAACGAGATAAACCAGGCACTATTCACTCAACCTGCTTTCAATACAATTCCCTCGCTTACTAACCGATAAATCGGTTCTTAAACAAGTTTCATGTCTTCCCCAATCCTCTATAAAAAATAAAAGAAAGGAGGTGATCCATCCCCAGCTTCGGCTAGGGATACCTTGTTACGACTTAAGCTTCATCGCTGAATTTGGACTCGAACCCCTTGCGGGATGCTTCATCCACTCCCAACTTTGCTGCCTTGACGGGCGGTGTGTACAAGACCCGAGAACGTATTCACCGCGGCCTTCTGATCCGCGATTACTACTGATTCCGACTTCATGGAGTCGGGTTGCAGACTCCAATCTGAACTGAGGCGAAATTTCTGAGATTCGCTTGCCGTCACCGGCTTGCAGCTCATTGTTCTTCGCCATTGTAGGGTGTGTGTTACCCAAGGTATAAGGGACGTGCTGACTTGACGTCTTCCGCGCCTTCCTCCCCCGCAAAGCGGGGGCTGTCTCTAATGAATATGTAACATTAGATACGGGTTGCGCTCGTTTCCCCACTTAAGGGAACACCTCACGGCACGAGCTGACGACAGCCATGCATCACCTGTGGTACCATCCTTGCGGATTGCCTCTTGTTTCCAAAAGGCTGTACGGTATCATGTCAAACCTTGGTAAGGTGTTTCGCTTCGTCTCGAATTAAACCACACGCTCCACCAGTTGTGCGGGTCCCCGTCAATTCCTTTGAGTTTTAGCCTTGCGGCCGTACTCCCCAGGCGGTCCGCTTAATGCGTTAGCTTGGACCCCTGCCGACAAGTCGGCAAGAGCCAGCGGACATCGTTTACGGCTAGGACTACACAGGTATCTAATCTGTTTCGCTACCCTAGCTTTCGTGCCTCAGCGTCAGGAAAAGTACAGAAGCTTGCCTTCGCCCTTGGTGTTCCAGTTAATATCAACGCATTTCACTGCTACACTAACTGTTCCAGCTTCCCAACCAATCCTCAATCCCATAAGTATCTTCACCACTGCCAAGGTTAAGCCTTGGTCTTTAAGCAAAGACTTTATGGGACGCCTACGCACACTTTACGCCCAATGAATCCGGATAACGCTTGCTCCCTACGTATTACCGAGACTTCTGGCACGTAGTTAGTAGGAGCTTATTCTCTAAGCTGTGAACGGCTTAGTAAAAGGAGTTTACAACCCGAGGGCCTTCTTCCTCCACGCGGCGTCGCTGCGTCAGACTTTCGTCCATTGCGCAATATTCCCAGTTGCTGCCATCCGTAGATGTACTGCCCGTGTCTCAGTGCAGTTGTGGCTGATCGACCTCTCAGTCCAGCTACCCGTCATCGCCTTGGTGGGCATTTACCCCGCCAACTAGCTGATAGGACGCAGGCTCCCCCCTTGGCGGACCGTTAAGTCCTTTACTCTTACGAGAACTATGGAGAATTACCCCCTCTTTCGAGGGGCTATGCTCCACCTAGGGATAGATTCCTACGCGTTACTCACCCGTCTGCCACTGTCTTGTCTTGCGACTCAACCGTTCGACTTGCATGCTTAAGGCACGCCGCCAGCGTTCATCCTGAACCAGGATCAAATTCTCAAAAAAAATCAATAATGTTGACACATCATTAATTTGGTCTCAGGTTTCTTTTTCAATCTCGATTAACTCGAAATTAAGGAAAAACCTGATAAAATTCCTACCACATTTTGATTTCCAAGTACCCATTCGCTGTCATAAGGTACTTGGGCTGAATTTTTCACTCTCACCCGCGAGAGTTTGCGTATTGAAAAATTCAGTGTGTCTTTAATTATTAATGAGCGACGATTTTGTGAAGTATGAAGTTTATCGTAGAGATAAAAAAACCCCGCCAAAGGCGAGGTGTACTCGTAAATCTTTGACGAAGACTATTACATACTTGTTTACCTATTATAGTCTATTTTATGCGTGTGTCAACCCCGAAAAAAGCTTACTCTTGACATAAGTTCTGTTTACGAGATAATAATCTGGATGTTCGCTGAACGAATCGGGCTATCAGTT
>DATIGJ010000044.1:0-7592 GCA_035454765.1 Patescibacteria group bacterium | reverse complement strand
AAAAATTCTCGAGGATGCAACATCACAGGCAGGACATATTCTCAACGACGCACAATATATCAACCAGCAATCAAAAACAACAGTTGATCATGCGCTTGAAAAAATGCTAACAGACGTTCGTGCCGAGACCAATGAGGCAGTCAAAGATGTCAAAACACGATATATTACGAGTATTGGACAACTTGCTGAGTCCTCTCTCCATGACTTTCAAACTGTTTCCCAACAACTCAAACTCGACCTCTCCGCACAATTAAAAATCTTCCATGATACGCTCCTTCCCAACATGGAAAAAGAAGTCGAAACATATAAGCAGCAGCGTTTCAAACAGGTCGAACAATCAATCGGCAAAATTGTCCAACAGGCAGCACAAGATATGTTTAGTAAATCCCTCTCTCTTGAAGAACATCAAAAACTGCTTGTTGATTCGCTTGAAAAAGCGAAGAGGGATGGAATGTTTGGATAATGGAATCAGTTGACCTATCAAATTTTTTTCAAACGAAATCGCAGGCGAATGACTTCTCTGAGCGACTGGCAACGCTTGCCGAAAAAACGTATGAAACAAATTTCAATTTAGACACTGCGCTCATGGACGCATTTGGTATTGAAAAAAAAGACAAAATTATTGCCCTCCTTCGCAATGCCAAAATTGATACAAACAATGCTTCAATTCTGAAAGGATTTTTGAATCAACTCCGTGAAGAAATAACAAAAATGACCGTCATGCAAATAACTATCGCCTTTGAACCAGCACAAAATACCCTGAAACTCCTTGCTGAGTGGTTTCTTCTTAATCTCAAAAAACAAGTCGTGTTCGATATTTCCGTTGATCCAAATCTTATCGGTGGCGCGGCAATTACTTTTGAGGGAAAATATGTTGACTATTCAATCCGTCCTGCGTTTACAAAAATCGTGACAGAGGTAATAACAAAAACATCAACTCTCGCCCAAAACAGGGCACCAGTTATCCAGAATAGTCAGGACATGCACATTGGAAGATAAGTATGGATCTTTTTAATCAATATTTAAAAAAAACCGGCGAATATGGCATTGTCCATCAGGTCAGTCACCCGATTGTTTTTCTGGAAGGCTTGCCGAAAGTAAAAACACATGAAATTATTTATTTTGAAGGCGGACAAAAAGCAGAAGTATTTGCCATCACTCGTGGCAAAATTGAGGCAAGAGTTTTCTCTCATGAACCAATCAAAGTTGGAACCAAAGCAACCCGTACCGATGAACTTCTTTCTGTTCCTGTCGGACCGGAACTTTTGGGACATGTCATCAATCCACTTGGCGAGCCGCTGGATCCGACCCAACCCTATACAAGACCGAAAGAACTTCGCGATCTTGAATCCAAACCAATCGGTATCTCAGGCAGACAAAAACTGACAAGATCACTTGCAACGGGAGTCGCACTGATTGACCTGCTTATCCCTCTGGGTCTCGGACAACGCGAACTGATTATTGGCGACCGCAAAACAGGAAAAACATCACTCCTCTTAACTGCAATGAAAAGCCAGGTTGAGAACGGCGTGGTTGCTATTTATTGCGCAATCGCAAAGAAAAAAAGTGATATTAAAAGAATCCAAGAATTTTTTATCCAGCAAGGAATCGCAGATAAAGTCATTATCGTTGCAACCAGCTCGTATGATTCCCCCAGTCTGATTTATCAGACACCCTATGCTGGCATGTCTATCGCCGAATATTTCCGTGACCTGGGACAGCCCACACTTCTCGTTCTTGATGATCTCTCAACACATGCAAAATTCTACCGCGAACTTTCCCTTCTTGCCCGTCGCTTCCCGGGTCGTGATTCCTATCCTGGCGACGTCTTTTACGTCCATTCACGCCTTCTTGAACGCGCAGGTAATTTCAAACATAAAGAAAAAGGTGAAGTTTCAATCACCTGTCTTCCCGTCATTGAAATTGTCGAAGGCGACTTTACCGGCTACATTTCAACAAATGTGATGGGAATTACCGACGGACATATTTATCTTGATAGCAATATTTATTACCAAGGAATGCGTCCTGCTGTGAACATCCCTCTTTCGGTTACTCGTGTCGGACGCCAAACTCTTGATAAACTCTCTCGCGAGGTAAATAAAGAGTTATCAGCATTCCTTGCCCAATACGACAAACTCCAAAACCTCTCTCACTTCGGACAGGAACTCACTGATGATGTTAAAAAACAACTCCGAATGGGTGAAATTATTTATAAATTTTTCCAGCAACCCTATCAGGAAACAGTGCCGACAACAATTCAGTTGATTATCATTTCAATGATTTTGCAAGATATTATCCCCGATAAAGAAACTCTTGATCGTGTCAAAAAATCACTCATCAATGCCTTTTATCACGATGAACCGAAACAATGGCTCATGGAAGTTGCTGTCGCAAAAAATTTGAAGACGTTTAATGAAAATGTTTTGAAAAATAAAGAACATCTCCTAACACTCAAATTAACACCGGAACAAGAAGCAGCAGGTAAACAAAAAGCGCAAGCGCAAGCCCAAATACAAACGCAACCAGAGCAAACTCCTCCGTCTCCTCAAAAACCTATACAAACACAGCAACCCCTGCCGCAACCGCCCCCAACCCCACCAATGGCACCTGTCGCACCAACATCTATCCAACAACAACAAACACAGCCAGTCACACAACCCCAACCTTCCCCATCACCTGCATCTCCACAACAATCAGCGCAACAACAACCCGCTGGGACACAAACTCAGGCACCTGCTGACTCAAACAAACAGAAACGCTTTTTCGTAAAAAAGAAATAACTGTATTCAATTTACGTTGAGGGAAAATTTGTCTTACCTAAGTTGTGCTTTATATCCTGTCTGCTGAATTTGTTTTATGATCTGTTCAGAGGTCACGGTATCTTCTACTTCCACTTCACACTCCTGTTTTGCATAACTTGTTCGTGCGCTTTGCACGCCTTTGACATAATCTTCTAAATCACCATCAATACTCATTGCACAACTGGTACAATGCATCCCGTCAATTTTCAATTTTATTTTTTTCATATTACGTTGATCACCCCCCGATACATACCCATACTACACATAAAAGGGATTTTACCTTTTTCTTTTGGTGCGTCAAAAGTAATCGTATCTGTCGTACCTACAGAAACTACTCGTTGTACATTAAGACTTGGAATAGTAAAGGACTGTGCACAACTATAGCTGTCAGTGTTTTTAAGATGCAATGTCACTCTTCTTCCTGCGCTCACCGTAATTTGTTGAGGATTATACCCTGTTGACTGTATAGTGATTGTTGCCTCATCTGTCGGAAGTGTTGCTTGTACTGTCGGTGTGTTACTACAAAAACTTACTGTACAATAAAACCCTTTCCACATTGTCTCAAGGGTAACAGGACTACCCGTTAACGCAAGCGCATTATTTGCATTAAACACTGCCAAAAGAATAATGGCATATGCGGCAACTCTCATAAATTTTTGGTGAAGTGTATCCCCCAACTTCGTTGCGAAATATCCCAAAAGGAAAAAAACGGGCGATGTGCCAAGAACAAATGCAAAAAGAATTGCAGCACCATACAGTGGTGTCCCAGATGCAATGGCAAGAGCCATCATTGCCTGAGTCGTTCCACAAGGAATAAAAACAGTAAAGGCACCAAGCATGGCAGGAGCAAAGATACTCGAACTTCTTGCTTTCTTACGGATAATCCTTGTAATAAATCGTGGGGGTTGAATAACAAAATAGCGAAAAATTGGATGAACATTCAAAATATTTAACGCAGTTCCAATCATAAAAATTACAACTGCAAATTGCATAATTATTTGTCCTGTCACAGATAATTGGAATGCAGATCCAAAGAGACCAAGGAGTGCCCCAAGCATTGTATAAGCAACAAGTTTGGCAACAAGAAAGGAGAGGATTGGCAATGCACTTCCTGTTTGTTTTATTTGTTCTTTAAACCGTTCCTCTTCCCGCTGTGCAATGGTCGCCGCAAGCAGTCCTCCCTGAACAGCCATGCAAGTAAGACCACCCGTGATAAGACCTGTCAAAAAAATACCAACTAATCCTGTATTTTCCATATTATTTTATTATAGTAACCTTTTTAAGAAGAAGCGAATTTGAGACGACAGAAAGAGAACTCGTTGCCATCGCAACTGAGGCAAAAATAGGACTGAGCAAAATGCCAAAGAACGGATACAGAATACCCATCGCAACAGGGATCAATAAAATATTGTAGCCAAATGCCCAAACAAGATTCAATTTGATTGTCTTCATAGTTTTTTTCGAAAGTTCAATCGCAGATGCTACTGATTGGATATCATTATTGATAAGTGTAATATCTGCTGCTTCAATAGCAACATCAGTACCGGTTCCCATCGCAATACCGATATCCGCCGCGGCAAGAGCCGGAGCATCATTGATACCATCTCCTACCATTGCGACTTTTTTCCCTTCATCTTGCAGTTTGCGTATTTCCGCTTCTTTTTGACCAGGTAAAACTTCAGCTAACACTCGATCAATACCAAGTTGTTTTGCAATAGTATTTGCTGTTCGTTTGTTGTCACCTGTTATCATAACAACTTCTATACCTTTTCTTTTGAGAGCTTCCACGCCGTTTTTAGCAGTTTCTTTAATCGTGTCAGCCACCGCAATCATTCCCAAGAATTCTGGATTCCCGCCTTCGTGGAAATGACGAGGAGAGACAGCAAGAAGCATAACTGTCTTTCCTTCATTCTCCAATTTTTGGATATCATTCTGAACAGATTGATGAATCTTGATTTTTTCTTTATCCATCAATTTTCTATTCCCAAAAAATATTTTTGATTTTTGATTTTTGATTTTTACTATTCCTTCAACACCATGTCCTGCGATTGCCTTAAATCCTTCAACCTTACTCAAGGAAAGTTTTTCATCTTCCGCCTTTTTCACAATCGCTTCAGCTAAAGAATGTTCTGACCCTTTTTCAATAGACGCTGCAATCTGTAATAATTCTTTTTCTCCCTTGATTCTTAATTCATGGCTCTTGATTCTTATTACGTGTGTTACCTCCGGTTTTCCCTTTGTTAAGGTTCCTGTCTTATCAAAAACTATGGTATTTATTTTATTCGCAATCTCCAAACTTTCGGCATCGCGAATCAAAATGCCGTGCTCCGCTCCTTTACCTGTACCCACCATAATCGCTGTAGGGGTGGCCAAACCCATTGCACACGGACAGGCGATAATCAAAACTGCTACCGTATTTAAGAGCGCAAAAAGAAATGCCGATTCTCCACCAAAAACATACCAAATACCAAACGTAAAAAAAGCAAGCATAATGACGATAGGAACAAAATAAGAAGAAACTAAATCAGCAAGTCGTTGAATTGGCGCTTTACTTCCCTGTGCTTCTTCAACGAGTTTAATAATTTGTGCAAGCATGGTATCTGCTCCGATTTTTGTTGCCTTGTATAAAAAGGTTCCTGATTTATTGATTGTCGCACCGATAACTGTATCACCTTTTGTTTTTTCAACAGGCAACGACTCTCCGGTAATCATCGCCTCATCAACTGAAGATTCACCTTCAATAATAAGACCATCAACGGGAATTTTTTCTCCGGGTCTCACACGAATAATGTCCCCGAGAACAACCTGATCCATTGGAACATCTTGTTCTTTGCCATCTCTCATGACTCGCGCAGTCTTTGCTTGCAAACCAATCAATTTTTTGATCGCATCCGATGTCCCCGCTTTTGCTTTTGCTTCAAAATACCGTCCGAGTAGAATCAATCCGATAACAATTACTGCTACATCAAAATACGGCATCGGTTCAATTCCTAACCCTTGTACAATATGGGGAAACGCGGTAACAAAAACTGAATATAAAAAGGCAACCGTCGTCCCGAGAGCAACCAACGTATCCATATTGGCAGTTCGGTGTTTAAGTGCAGGAAAAGTAGCTTTATAAAATTCAAGTCCTGCCCAGAACTGAACAGGCGTTGCAAGCAAGAGCTGCACCCAGAAATTTTGCAAAAAACTTGGTGAAAATTGCATTAGTCCTGGAAAACTTCCCCAGAGAATAAGACCTCCAAGACCGAGACTAATCATAACTTTTGTGCGCAAATGATGAAGTTCTTTTCTTTTTTCTTCTTTAAGAGCGGCGTCTGTTTTTTCTTCCAAATCAAGTGTGTAGCCTGTTTTTGCAATGGCTTCTGCCATTTCCTCTGGTGTACAACGATCGGCATCATAGGTGACGGTTGCTTTCGCTGTTGCCAAATTTACGACAGCATCAGTCACACCCTGTGTTTTTTTGAGTGCCCGTTCAGTTACCCTGACACACGACGCACAATGCATTCCTTTAATGGGAAATGTTTTTTTTACTTCAGTCATAAGTTAATTCCATGTATCGTATGATTTTCCGAATGCAAGCCTCACGCCACCTACTATGTTATACACTTGGGAAAATAACGTATATAAATATGGGATCTCAATATTACCAATTCGCACATGGAACGCTTGATTCAGAGAAAGTCCCTCTGATAACGTATTGCCAATTTTCTCAACTACTACCTCTTTATCAACACGTCTTTTGGTATTAAAACTCGCAATCTTAATTCCCTCATATACAGACCGCAGGGGAATTCCTAGGATCTTCTTTCCATATAATTCATACATGGTCGGTTTGATATATTCATTATCAACAAGTAGCGTTATATAGTTGTTTGCTTTATATTCAAAAACATCTTCTTTAAAACTACCTTTCAATAAGACACCAAAAGTCAGATGATTTTCTTTTTCAAATTCATCCCAAGTAAATCCGCTTGCATGTTTGGTGATTTTTCTAAAACCAAATTTGATAAATCTCCCGACAACCTCATCATAAATTTTTTGATCGATAAGTAAATCTATATCATGGAGCTCTCTATGTGGCTTGGTATTAATGGCAGCAACCAAAACTGAACCGAGTATGCGATAATTTTTCATGCCGCTAAATACTTCTTGAAGTACTGCTAAACTATTTTTTATCTGCTCTGAATTGTTGTTCATATCATTTAACCACTATCTTTCCATGGAACATACCCATTCCACAGGAAAAAGGAAATATTCCTTTTTGCTGCGGCGTGATTGAAATGGAAACTTTTTGATTCAGTGGTAAATATTTTCGTACTTTAAAATCACCAAGAACAATTTCTTCAAGACAACTTGAGTTATCTTTTCGAAGAAAATTCAGTGTTGTTGTCTTCCCTTTTGGCACGGAAATGACTTCCGGTTTGTATCCACCGTGTACAATAACATCAATGGAATCTGATGAAACGGCTACCTCATTTTCTTTCCTCATCAGAAAAAACCAATAGGTAAACGCAATACCACCAATACTCAATAAAATAACTAAAAGTTTGTCCAGACTCATATTTCTTCTTTTTAATGCTTCATGTGCTGCATTTCGTTTTGATAATTATTTTGTAATTCATTGATTACTTGTATGTCTTCAATTTTTGTGTCTTTCCTGACAACAACAAATTGTCCCATCATTCCCATGTCTTCGTGCTCAAGAATATGGCAATGGTACATATATGGCACCTTGTTGTCAGTATAGTTGGAAAATCTCATAATCAACCTGACATCTTCTTCAGGCAT
>DATIGJ010000043.1:0-3313 GCA_035454765.1 Patescibacteria group bacterium | reverse complement strand
TAATAATCATTTTACCCTCAGATTTTTCAAGAAAAATAAAAATTTATCAGCGTGATTTTGGTTGTCTAATCAATCTAAATTGTCAATTTTGAAGCTAAGTTTTTTTCTTGACAAAATAGATAAATGGATACACTATTGAATTGTCCTAAGTTTTCAATGAAAACAAGACATCGCTTAACGCGAAAGAAGGAGGTGAGTATTCATGGCAGCTAAGAAAACAAAGAAGAAAGCAACAAAGAAAAAAGCAACAAAGAAAAAGTAGTTGAGTAGAGTAAGGTATATATATACTTTACCAACTGATCAATTGGTAAAAACCCCCTGCCCGATCGGACGGGGGTTTTTTTTGGCTTCGATGTATGGTAAGATGGGTAATGGTTCTTCATATCTATGCTAGGCTTACTTAATAAACTCTTTGACTCCAATAATCGCGAGATTAAGAAACTCGAGCCGATTGTAACTGAGATCCATAGTTTTGAGAAAAAATTTGCTACATTAAAAGATGTTGATTTTCCGAAAAAAACAGCATCTCTCAAAAAACAGATTCTTGATGGTGAATCACTCGATCTTATCCTTCCGGAAGCGTTTGCATTGGTCAAAGAGGCTGCAAAGCGAGTACTTGGTTTTTCTCATTATGATGTTCAACTGATCTCAGCAGCCGTCCTTTCACAAGGAAAAATTTCAGAACAAAAAACCGGCGAAGGAAAAACATTATCGGCGACTCCTGCATTATATCTTCACAGTCTCACTGGTAAAAGTGTCCATCTGGTGACGGTTAACGATTACCTGGCAAGACGTGATGCCGGATGGATGGGACCGCTTTTTCACTTTTTGGGAGTGAGTGTCGCATCTATTATTAATGATCAATCGTTTTTGTATGATCCGAAATACAAAGATGCAAAAGCAACAGATCCGCGTCTTGTGCACCTTCGACCCATCAGTCGTAAGGAAGCATATGAGGCAGCCATAGTGTATGGGATTAATTCAGAATTTGGTTTTGATTATCTCCGTGACAATATGGCGCAGGATCTCAAACAGGTTGTTCAGCGTGGATATTATTTTGCAGTCGTTGACGAAGTTGATTCGGTGCTTATTGATGAAGCACGGACGCCGCATATTATTTCAGCACCTGATGAGTCACCATCACAAAAATATTATGAGTACGCAAAAGTTGTTGAGAAATTAACACCGGAAATTGATTACAAAATTGACGAAAAATTCAAAACAGCACATTTGACCGATCACGGAATCGGAAAGATTGAAAAGATGTTTGGTATTACCGATATTTATGAGAAAGATTTTGATACGGTCTATCATCTTGAAGCGGCGCTGAAAGCACGGACATTGTTTCATCGCGAAAAAGATTATATTGTCCGTGATAATCAGGTAATTCTCGTTGATGAATTTACGGGTCGCCTTATGGAAGGAAGACGTCTTTCAGAGGGTCTCCATCAAGCTATCGAAGCGAAAGAGTTAGTGCCAATTCAACGGGAATCAAAAACACTTGCCACTGTCTCCTTGCAGAATTATTTTCGTATGTATGAGGTGCTCTCTGGTATGACCGGTACTGCAGTAACCGAAGCAGAAGAATTTCGAAAGATTTATAACCTTGATGTTGTGGTCATCCCAACACATAATCCGATTGCCCGTAAGGACGAAGCTGATGCGGTCTATAAAACAGGTCGAGCGAAATTAACCGCGGTTGTTGCTGAAATTGAAAAGGCACATAAGAAAGGACAGCCGATTCTTGTCGGTACGACATCTATTGATAAAAATGAAATTATTTCGGAACTCCTGCGTCGGAAGGGTATCAAACATGAAGTCTTAAACGCAAAAAATCATTTGCGAGAGGCAGAAATTATCGCACAGGCTGGGCAAAAGGGAGCGGTGACAGTTGCGACCAATATGGCGGGTCGTGGGGTTGATATTGTTTTGGGAGGAGAGGCTCCTGGAGAAAAAGCGACAAAGTCAGCGATTGAAAAATGGAAAAAGGATCATGATGCAGTATTGAAGCTTGGCGGTCTCTATGTCATCGGTACTGAGCGGCATGAGTCACGTCGTATTGATAATCAGCTTCGCGGGCGATCGGGTCGTCAGGGAGATCCCGGAGCGACGCGTTTTTTTGTCGCGCTTGATGATGAAATCATGCGGCTTTTCGGAGGAGATAAAATTGCCAGTATTATGACTACCTTTAATATGCCGGAAGATGTACCACTTGCGCATCCTCTTGTCTCACGATCTATTGAAAATGCTCAAGTGAAAGTTGAAGGATTTAATTTTGATACCAGAAAACATCTTGTTCAGTATGATGACGTGTTGAATAAACAGCGTGAGATTATTTATACAAGACGTAGAACGGTATTAGAATTTGAAATAGGAAAAGAGACAGAGGGGACGTTAAAAGATGAAGTGTTTGATAAGATACAAGCATCAATTCAGAATTTTGTCGCAACACATATCGCAGCAGATACCGGTACAGGAAAAGCAAATGATCAGATCGTTCAAGAATTCGTGACGATTATTCCGTTTGATGAGACATCGCAACGGCAACTGGTTACCCAGTTGGAGCAGTATCATACTGTTGAAGAAAAAACAGAATTTTTGTCTACTGTTGCAAAAGATGTCTATACAAAGCGTGAAGAACAGCTTGGAAGTACTCTGATGCGACAAGTTGAGAAATTTGTTATGTTATCTGTTATTGACCGATTATGGATGAATCATCTTGATGCCATGGATAATCTGAGGCAGGGTATTGGTCTTCGTGGATATGCACAGAAAGATCCGCTTGTCGAATACAAAAATGAGGGATACCGGATGTTTGAAAATCTTATTTTTGGTATTGATGATGAAATTGTCCATAGGATTTATAAAGTACAGGTTGAACAACAAACACATACACATGAGGATGGAAGTGTTCATTCAGGACAAGCTCACGCAGGAGCGCCGGTACTTACGGTGAAACCAAAGAAAATAGTAACAAATACACCGGAGAGTGAAGTTTCAGAGGAGTCAAATGGGACACAAGGGACAAATGAGACAAAGGAGAAAAAACTCGGACGCAATGATCCGTGTTGGTGCGGATCCGGAAAGAAATGGAAGAAGTGTCATTATCCCACCCTCGGATAACGATATGAATTACAAAAAAATATTATTTTTTCTTTTGCTTCTTATTCTTGTTGGTTTTTCTATAATCCCTCGCGGAGTTGAAATGTGGAATCATAATTTTGTCTTCGGATTTGACCAAGGAAGCGATTCATTAGCTGCGAAAAATATTGTAGATAATCGAAAATTTACGTTGATCGGTCGTGAAATTGGC
>DATIGJ010000042.1:0-4417 GCA_035454765.1 Patescibacteria group bacterium | reverse complement strand
CGGGAAGGACCACCGGCTCTTTCCCTTCTTGTCCGAGGATGATTGTTTCCTGAATAAGAGCGATAAAATTGGCATGAAAGGCAAGTACGTCAAACTTTCCCTTGTCACTGACAGAGGTGATCGTCGTAGCAGAGCCTTCGAAGACTATTTTCTCCGGCTCTTTTACAGTAACTGAAATAAGTGGCGGCTTCATACTTAGATTAAAAATTAAAGATCAAATCTCAAATATAATAGCTTTAAGGTTTTTATCTTTAATTTGTATTTTTGAGATTTAATTTTTGATCTTTGATTTTATTTCTTCATATCTTGTAACGATCCAATTCCTCGAATTTCAAAGGGATCCATTGCATCGTACTTACCATCAAGAATGCTTGCTACATCGGCAACGGTCTTGGCAATAGGGACAAAAACGCCTGGTTTACCTGTTTGTGCTTCCACGACGAAAAAGCTTTGTGACATATAGTTGCGAAGCAGACGAGAGCGATTGAAGATGACACGGTCTGTTTCATTCAATTCCGATTCGCCAATTAAGGAGACGATACGTTCAAGACTGCTTGCTTTTTTCAAGAATTGCTGCGCTTTAATTGCCGTTTTTTGGTGCAATTCGCCAACGACATCCGGACGAAGCGCGCTGGAGGTTGAGGTGAGGATATCAATTGCAGGGTAGAGTCCTTCCTGATAGACGGTACGGGAAAGCGTAATATTGGCGTCCAGATACGTGAAGACCGACTGTACTGCCTGATCCAGCAAATCGTCTGAAGGTACGTAGACCGTTTCAAAGCTGGTGATGCTGTTTTGCGCTGTTGAAAAAAGCCGTTCATGCACGCTTGCCATTTCTGAGGAGAGTGTGGCCTGATAGCCTCCTTCGGACGGGATGGTGTTCATAAGCATGGATAATTCATAGCCTGCTTGTGCCAGACGATAAACGTTATCAATAAAAAAGAGAACGTTTTTCTTCATGGTATCGCGGAAATACTCCGCAAGAGAGATACCGGCGAGTGCGACTTTGAAACGGATAATTGCATTGTCTCCCATGTGGCCATAAAACAGGCTGACGTAGTCCAAGACTTTACTGTCTGCGAGTGCTTCCACAAGCTCCTGACCTTCACGAACGCGTTCTCCCACGCCTGCGAATATAGAAACGGAGTCGGGGATGGTTTTTGTTGGTTGGGTGGGTTGAGTTGCACCAGTTTTATTCACAATGTTATGGATAATCTCAGTAAGTAGTATTGTTTTTCCGACGCCAGCGCCGCCGAAAATACCAATTTTGCCACCTTTGAGAATAGGAGAGAAGAAGTCAATCGCTTTGATGCCGGTCTCAACGATTGTGCGCGGTAAAATGAGGTTATCAAAATTCAGTGTGTCTGCGTAAATGGATCGGTACTCTTTTGTCTGGAAGGGGCCGCGTCCATCAACCGGTTGGCCAAAAAGATTCATGACGCGGCTTAAGACTTCTGGACCGACAGGGATCTGAATTGATTTATGCGTATTGACCACTTCCGAACCGCGAAAGAGTTTGTGTGCCTCACTCAGAAGAAAACAGTAAAATGACTGTTGACTGGCAGAGGTGTACACCTCAAGAATAACTGAAGGATCCTCTTTAAGCACCAGCAGGTCATGAATCTGCGGTTTGTCACCCAAAAATTCTACTTCAATAATATTCCCTTTAATAGCTTTGATTTTACCAATTTGTTCTTCCATAGTTAGCTAGTCCCTACTTCTTATTCCACAATGCTCGTCCTGCAAATAATTGTAACTGTTTTTTGTTTGATTCCATACTCCTAATTCTCCGGCTTTTTCGATTGAGAATGCCTAATTGTTTGAGCAAATTGTTTTGTGCTGCTTCCATTGCTTTAATTCTGGAGGCAAAACGGGCAAGCTTTCCTTCACTCACCGTTTGATTTAACAGCATGGAGAAAATTTGATTTTCGAAAAACTCCATGACAAATTCAATGTTTGGTTCAAACAAAAAGTCCTCATTTTCCTGAATTTTTATTTTTGTGTCAGTCGGCATGTCGCCGGTAATGGATCCTTCAACGGCGTCTTGGACAATAATGTTGTTAAATTTTCCGTAAAAAATGAGGGATCTCTGGTAGCCGATAATGGCCTGGATGAGTGGTTTGAGCATGTCAAGGGTTATCGAAGTGTCAGGAATGGTCAGGTAGGTGAAAGGTCGTCCGGTGTCTGCATTTTCAAAAAATATTCTCCCCTCAGATCCGACGATAATGACATCTGCATCGGGGTTGTCCTTCACTTGTTGGACAAAAAGCCGTGAGACTTTGGTGACAAGGTCTCCATAGAATTTGCCGTTTGCACTCAGAAGTACTAAAACTTCTTTGCCGTTTTTCTTAATCCTTTCTTTATGCTGGTCTTTCTCTTTGCCAGTCAGCGACTTGAGATAGAGTTCGTAGGATTTTTTGACATTGTAAAAGATTTCCGCCAGTTCTCCCATAAATTCACGAGAAGCAAGAACGGAAAAACGTGCAAGGTTGATCTGCACGATTGCGTGTTCCTGATAGGCCTGCGTCAGCATTTTGAACTGCTGATTCAGATTTATTTCGTCGGTGATTTGTTTGTAAGCTTGCATAAGGCTTCAATCCGTGCCATATAGTCGTTGACATTTTTCAACAAGGCATTAAAGTTATCAACGTTCAAAAGCGATCGAAGGAAGAGGCGTGTTTCTTCTTCATTGCACGCCTCAAGGAGATTATCCCGCGCTTTTTCGATCTCAGCTTCGTCATTCAGCTTGTGCATCCAGATGAGTGAAAAGACAATCAGTGCAACTTCTTTGGGAATAATCAGTCCTTCTTTTTGATTAAAAAAGCTGTAGATTTTATTGCCGGTTGAAAAAATACTTTTGACACTGTCTGTCATTTCGGATCCGAAGTGGGAAAGATTTTCGACTCGTTCGTAGACGGCAAACAGCGAGCTTAACTCGCGGTTGATATCTTTTTGGATTTTATCCTGGGTTTGCTTTCCGACACGGGTCACGGAGACGGGGATATTGACCGCCGGACGTCTGCCCTCGGCAAAGATATTACTGTCAAAGAAAATATGCCCGTCGGTGATACTCATCAGGTTTGAAACGATATAGCCGGTGAGGTCACCTTCCTGCGTTTCAACGATGGGAAGACACGTGATGGATGTTTCACCATATTCCGGATGTTTGAACATGCCTGCACGTTCTAGAAGCCGTGCATGGACATGAAAGACATCCGCAGGATACGAATCCCGTCCGGGGAAGGTTTGGGCAAGAAGTGCGAATTCACGGTAGAATTTGGCGTGGGTAAGCATATCGTCAAAAATGAGTAACACATCTTTTCCCTGGTCTCTGAAGTATTCGGCAAGGGTCATGCCGGCAAACGGTGTCAGATGGATAAGGCCAGGTGAGTCAAACGCGGTGGTCGCGACGATAATCATTTTGTCGCTGCGGTCGTCTTCGGCCATAAAGGCCTGAAGTTGCTTGATGTCGGCTGACTTTTTGCCAACCGCGCAGTAAATGGCGATGGCTCCTTCATTTATTTGATTGCGGATGGTATTGATCACAAAGCTACTTTTTCCTGTTTTACGATCGCCTAGCACCAGTTCTCGTTGTCCTTTGCCGATTGGCACCATGATATCAATCAGTGCTGTTCCTGTCGTAAGGGGTTTTTTAATTTTGACCCGATTGGTGATCCCCTGGGGCGGCTGATCAATCACTCGTCTGTCTTTGATTGGAGGTATGGAGATTGCTGAGGAAAGAGGATTGCCAAAGGGATTAATGATTTTCCCCAACAGTTCTTTGCCGACGGGGATGCTGACATAGCTTCCAGTACGGCTAAGTTTGGTGCGGGTTTTTTGTTTGGTCTGGGTGAACATCAGCACACTTGCAAAATCGTGATGGAGCGAAATAACCTGGCCGGTATCGCCATTTTCAAAAAGGACGATTTCATTGAGCCTGGCAGAAGGAATACCAATCACCGAAACGATCGGATGATTGACCTCAACAACCTCCCCATATTCTCCAAATTGTTCAAAATAGTGTTTAAATAAGTCCATAACTAGGGTTTAGGGTTTAGGGTTTAGGGATTAGAATTAACTAATGACTAAAAACTAACCACTAAGCTCTGATAAATCCTTCCATGCGTTTTTGTAAAGAATGGTCAACGATTTTCCCTTTATATGCCACTTTTGCGCCGGCGACAAGTTTGTTATCCACTTCAAAATCGAGAATAATTGCGGCTTTCAGATTCACGATAACCCATTCATTGATTGCCTTGATGAGTTCAAGGGTTGGTTCAAAACTGAGCGTCAGGGTGAGGCGGGGAATTGTTTGAATATCATCGCGAAGGCGACTTAAGAAATGATCAATCTCTTCTGCGTCATCGGTTCTGACTTCATTTTCAATCGCGAGTTTTTTAAGGGTGTCACTTAACGG
>DATIGJ010000041.1:0-6320 GCA_035454765.1 Patescibacteria group bacterium | reverse complement strand
TTGAGACACACATTTTTATTTTTGAGAGAGATAATTCATCCAAAAATTCCACATCTTCCACATCACCATATCTACAGGGAATATTTTTATGCTGCATTTCGCGGATCAAATGCGGATTAAAATCAACGACGAGATAATCTTTTTCAAGTTTTCTGAATAAATTCACAAAATCATGACCGACACGATCATAGCCAAAAAGAAGCACATCATGTGCCTCATCCTTTTGAGTATATTCTTCGATTGTTTTCAAAAAATCAAGTTTTTTCAACCATTTTTCAACACGGGGATACATCCCTTCTGCATAAAGCATAAAATAGGTTGATCCGGTGATCGTCACCAAGCCAATAAGAGTAATCAACGAAAATTCATTTTGAGAAAGGTGTCCCATTTGATACCCAACTGCCGCAAGAATGAGAGAAAATTCACTTATTTGTGACACAGTCAATCCCGCAAGATACGATGTCTTTCGCTGATAACCGAGTGCGCGCATCACAATAATCATGATGATTGGATTTCCAATCAGTACATAAAATGACAAAATAATCGTAGGGGAGAGATATTCGTTCAATGAACTAAGCGTTATATGCGAACCGGTAAGCACGAAAAATAAGACAATAAAAAAATCACGTAAAGGTTTTAATCGCGAACCGATTTGATAGGCATAAGGAGTAACTGAAAGAGTAACTCCCGCAACGAGCGCGCCAATTTCTGCTGAAAATCCGGCAACAGCAAAAAGGGAAGCAAGAGCAAAGCCCCAAAAAATTGAAAAAAGAAAGAGTAATTCCTGCAGTGATGCCGCAAATCGTACCAACCGATGCAGAAAAAATTTGGTGAAGATCACGAGCCCGACAACTAGTGCAAGTGCTTTCAATAACAATAAACCAATGACTTCAAATCCCTGTGCATCACTTGCAAAAAGGGGAATCAAGACCAAAATAATTGCTGCAAGGATATCCTGAATCAATAAAAACCCGATGGTGATTTTTCCGTATAACTTATTGAGATCACCTTTGTCTGAAAGTAATTTGAGAACAATAATTGTACTGCTAAAAGTCAACCCAATCGAGATATATAAGGCTGCCGTATGACTAAACCCAAGTCCAAGGGCAATGAAATACCCGACAATCGCAGTAAAAATAAATTGAGCACCACCTGTCAGTACGGACACTTTCCCAACTTCTTTAATCACTTTGGGACTCATGTGCAGCCCAACGACAAACAAAAGAATGGTAATACCCATTTTTGAAAGAATATCAATCAATTCTGTAGAATGAAGCGCATTTAAGACGGAAGGGCCTGCCAGGATACCGGCAAGAATATAGCCAACAATAAGAGGTTGCTTGAGAAGCCGCATAACTATCGAGACACCTGTCGCGATAAACACAATCATCGCTAATTCATAAAAGACTTCCATTGCCCTTATTATATGCAATTATTGCTCACTTTAAAACATCTTTTATTTGATGTATTATATATCTGTAATATATGACAAAAAAAGGCTACGCTGATATTGTTCTCGGATTACAATTTGGCGATGAGGGCAAAGCACGAGTCATTGATAACCTAGCGAAAGACTACGATATTATCGCCAGATTTAATGGCGGATCCAATGCAGGGCACACAATTTCACAGGGAGAAACTAAAGTCGCTCTTAATCAAATTCCTTCAGGTATTTTTTATCCTCACACCACACTCTATATCGGCTCGGGTTGTGTCGTGAATATTGAAAAAACCGTTGCCGAAATCAATAAAATAAAGGCAATCGGCATTGATCTTTCGCAACGACTGAAAATTTCATCGCAGGCAAGCATTATTCAACCACATCATATTCTCCTTGATGGCATACTTGGAAAAAGTGTTGGAACAACAAGAAACGGCATTGGCCCATCTTATGCTGATCGGGCAATGCGAATGTATGGAAAACGTATGGTAAATATCAGACTTGGTGATTTTCTTGATAATTCGGATGATTTTCTTATGGCGACCCTTACCAATCTGGAAGAGATCATTAAAGAATATAAAATAAAAGACGTTAACCCCGATGAGTTAATGCAGTCACTTAAAATCGCATTTGATGAAATCAAACCATATATAGAACTCGATCCGCTGTATATGGATAAACGGGTTTCAGGAGGAGCCACTGTTCTTTTTGAAGGAGCACAATCTGTTATGCTTGATGTTGCCAAAGGCTCAGTTCCTTATGTCACGTCAAGTAACACCCTTGCTGCTGCCGCATATACAGGAGGAGATCTTTCCCCAAAATATCATAGAAAAACAATCGGAGTAGTAAAAGCCATTATGTCCCGTGTTGGTTTTGGACCCTTTCCTTCAGAATTTGGTGGACATCGTTCTGAAGAATACTCGATGGAAAGAACAGGAGAGGATGTCTCAAAATACGACAAAGCCTCAGAACAAGCATATGATGTTGAAAAATATATTAAATCAGATGATTTATTTGAAGTAGGAATCGCCCTGCGGGTACTTTCCGGCGAATATGGAACTGTAACTGCACGCCCACGCAGAGTTGGTTGTTTTGATCTGGTACTTCTTGCTTATACGATTAAAATGAATGGTGTTGATGAGTTGATTATCACCAAATGTGATCTACTCAAAGAATATAGTCGCACCAAATCCGGAAAAATGCCAATGGTCAAAGAATACAAACTTGACGGCAAAATCATTGACTACGTTCCTGGTGCGACAAGCGCCTTCTATCGTGTCGAACCAACTATAAAGGACTACGAAACGTTTACTGAAGACATCTCCGGCATTCGTACGTTTGAAGAATTACCAACAGCAATCAAAAATTTTGTGAAGGAAGTTGAAACAATAAGCAATACCAAAGTCATCGGTCTTGGCGTTGGCCCCAAACGTGACCAATATATTACCCTTTAAAAAGGTATATACTCAATCAGCACAAATCCCACGTATAAGAGGAATAAAATTACACCTTCTCGTTTCGAAATGATATGTCCGGATCGGGAAAAAATAAAAAACATAACAAGACCCACAATCAAAATCAAAAAAGGGCTGAAAAAATTATTGACTGTTACGACTTCGCCAGTCGTCATCAACGTAAAAACACCAAACAACATAGTATTTGCAGCAGCAGATCCGACATAATCTCCAAAAGCAACTTCTGACTTTTTTAAGATAACCGATCTAATTGCGATAGACAGCTCGGGAAGATTGGTTCCCAATGCAAGAAAAATAAGACTTATATAAAACGTCGAAATATGCAAAAGGTTCGCAAAATACAAGGTATTTTCAACAATAAAATGACTCGAGATAAACACAAGAAAAATACCAAAAATCACTTTGAGAATGTCCCGATATGAATAAGATTTTATCTCAAGAATATTACTGTGTTCTGTATCCAAAATCCCGTTTTTCTTTTGAATCAACAAAAATAATCCGAGATACATCATAATCATTCCAATCCCTTCAAAATTAGTTACACGCCGATCAAGAACAAAAAATGCTGGAGCAGCAATCACTACAAAAGCAAGAAAAAGATTTGTTGAAGAAATATTATTTTTTAATTTCACGCCATTTCCTAGAACTGCAAGCAACGGAATGATAAATAAGAAAATAACAGGAATACTTCCAATCAGGTTACCAACAAAAACTTCAGGTTTTTTTTCAGCAACAGCTGTCATACCGACAGCAAATTCGGGAATGGATGTCAACAGCCCCAAAATGAAAAAAGAAAACGCAAATGAAGAAAGTTTGAGCCGTTTTGAAATTTTATCAACTGAGGAAATAATCAATCCTGCACCACGCCAGAGGACAAAAAATGATAGAAGATATAAGAGCAGATTAAGAAACACATATTCAGTATAAACAACTGGTCTCTATGAAACAACTCCCTCACCATCAGCTTTCATTTGAGAGTGATATTGCTATAATTGGATTTAGATATGCTGGGTGCAGCTCTGGCAGATCAGTTGGCCGGATGCCTCCACTCATTAACGACCAAACCATTCTCCATCCGCAGCAGTTCCTATGTTAAACACTTACTCCGGTGCCTGCATCAAGTTTCACTCCATCCTGCTCCAACAACAACGTCAACGACACATTTACGCCAAATCCGAACGCATCTGCAAATGGAACTTTATTTCCATCTGAAGATCCTGAGGATGACGAGTGACTTGCCAATAATATGATTAGTAGTCTACAATAAAATAAATGGGGGAACTTTGGTATGTAAAGACGATTACCGATGCTTTTAAAGATCTTTATTCAAGCGAATCAGGATTATCCTCTGGAGAAGCAAAAAATCGTCTACAACAGTATGGCCCCAACAAACTTCCCGAAGCAAAAGTTGACAGTCTCTTTACAATTTTTTTTCGGCAATTTCAAAGTCCTCTCATTTATATCCTTCTTATTGCGTGTTTAACTGTCTTTGTTATGGGTGATTACGCGGATGGAGGAATTATTTTGTTTGTTCTTCTTTTTAACGCTGTTATTGGAACATTTCAGGAAGGGAGAGCGCAAAATACCCTTCTTGCGCTGAAGAAATTCGCAGAGACAAACGCGACAGTACTCCGAGATGGAAAAGAAGCTGTGATCCCAGATTATGAAATTGTTCCTGGTGATGTTGTTATCCTTCAGGAGGGAGATAAAGTTTCTGCTGATGCACGAATCATTGAAGAAAATAATATTATGATTGATGAGGCTGCGTTGACCGGAGAATCAGATCCAATACACAAAAACGCGGAACCGTTAAAAGGATCAGCATTACAAACCGCAGATCAAAAAAACATAGTTTTTAAGGGGACAACCGTTGTTGCCGGACATGGAAAAGCTTTGGTTGTTTCAACAGGGTTGGAAACAGTTTTTGGGAAAATTTCCAAAGAACTTTCTATGATTGATTCGGAAATACCTCTCAAAGGGAATATTCGCGCGCTTTCAAAAGCAATTATTATTGTTGTTTTTAGCTCAACAAGCTTCTTATTTGTTATTGGAATTCTTCTTGGAAATTCTGTTCGTGATATGTTTAAGACCGTTGTGTCGCTTGCTGTTTCGATTATTCCTGAAGGGCTTCCAATTGTTTTGACATTAATTCTTGCAGGCGGAGTCTGGAGAATGAGTAAAAGAAACGCACTTGTTAAGAAATTGCAGGCTGTAGAATCACTGGGTCAGGCGAGAATCATCGCGGTAGATAAGACAGGTACCCTGACCAAAAATGAAATAATATTACAAAACGTATTTATCGATGGAAAATATTATGAGGTCACAGGCAATGGTTACAATCCAAAAGGGGAGTTTTTATTGGAGCAGGATAGTATTGATCCTCTTCATCATCCAGCTCTCCTTCTCGCGGGGAAAATCGCGGCTTTTGGGACTAATAATAATCTTATTTATGATGAAGAAAAAAAGACATGGAGAGCTTCCGGTGATCCTACAGAGGCAGCGATTGTTGTTTTTGCCCGTAAATTAGGATTTAAGGAGGCTGTTTTGGCAAAGGAGACTCCACGTTTGTCTGAAATTCCGTTTGATTATAAATATAAATTTCACGCAACGACACATAAAGAAAATGGTGAGATTGTAGCAAGCATTATTGGTGCACCTGAGGTAATTCTTGAAAAATGTACAGATTATTGGCATGATGGCAAGCGTCATGAACTCACAAAGGAGAAGCGCAACGAATTTGAATCAACACTTATTGAGATGTCCAAAAAGGGACTACGAGTTTTGGCATTTGCTACGCGTGCTACTCCCCCTGAAAAATTAAAAATCGAAGATATTCATAAATTGACTTTTGTTGGATTTTTTGGACTAAAAGATATGCTTCGTCCTGAAGTACATGAGGCTATGCGACGGACAAAAGAAGCAGGAATGAAAGTGGTCATGATTACTGGTGATCACAAAGACACCGCGATTGCAATTGCAACAGAAGCAGGTATTTATAAAAAAGGAGATACTGTTTTGACAGGAGAAGATCTTAATAAGCTTTCTGAGAAGGAATTGGCAGATGTGATTAAAAACGTTACGGTATTTGCAAGAGTAACACCGGAACATAAGTTACACATCGTTAAAGCATACAAGCATTCAGGAGAAATTATCGCGATGACAGGTGACGGCGTCAATGATGCACCATCTCTTGTCGCGGCTGATTTGGGTGTTTCGATGGGAAAAATTGGGACAGAAGTAGCAAAGGAAGCCTCAGATATTATTCTTTTAGACGATAATTTTGGCAGTATCACTTTCGCGATTGAGGAAGGAAGAAATATTTATAAAACAATTAAAAAAGTATTATTGTATCTGTTCTCTACTTCGCTTGGGGAAATGCTTACGATTACTGTTGCGTTATTGTT
>DATIGJ010000040.1:0-7711 GCA_035454765.1 Patescibacteria group bacterium | reverse complement strand
GTATACTCCCACGCCACAGTATCGCCACTCTGTGCACTGACAAAACTGCATCCCTGCGTTGGGGACGTTCCATTCACCGTGTATACCCACCACACTGCATTATCTTTACCAATGCCGTTGATTTGATATACCCCATTGGTACCCAAACTACTGACGTATCTAATCAACAACTGTGAGATTTTCCCTTGCTCAAGTGCTTTGGTAAGAACGTCACATTGATTGGCCCCCTCTTCAAGTGTCACGTTACCAACACCGGAGCCGTTCACGGAAAGACTAACGGTAAATGTTTTCTTCTCAGGAGCTTTGGTGGGTTCTGGTGCGTTGGTTACATCCTGCCCTGAACTTACCGAATGAGTAGAATTAGATTGTTGCGTCGTTGACTGTTGTACCGTTGCCTGCCCATCGAAGTCCTGCAAAGCGTCTGACGAAGTAGGACGAAGTTGGGTTTGCGTACCAAAAACTTCTTCTGACTCACTTGGAGAAAGCGTTACCGAGGGAGTTGGTTGTTCTCTTGTAGCAACTGCCTGGACGGTTGTTTCTTCGGTACTGGAAAAAATAAAAATACTTGTTGCGATTACAAAACAAATTGCTGCTGCGGTAAGGGCTGGTTGTTTAAAAAGAATGTATTTAAGTTTTTGCATAAGATTACTTTCTGGAAAAGTTTTTTGTAGCTGTCCTGCCGGACACTACGATTGAACTAACTGTTATGTTCAATCGCATAAAAAAACCTCTCGGGTATCCCAAGAGGTGCATACAAAAAAAGCTCCTAGCTCGGGATAGTTAAAATACTGATTTGTTTTCTGACTTTGACAGTTGCGGCACAGCCACGGATTTTCACCGTGCTTACCAAATCAGTAAGTGAACGTATTTATACCATGCAGCATTTTTTTTAACAAGAGGGAAAATTGCAATAAACTAAACCTGTCATGTACTATGGAGTTGCAAACCTGGTCACGAGGCTATTAAAGTATATGTCATAACAATATAACTATGAAAAAGTTTGTAATTATTTCTCTGTTAACAATGGCCTTTGCTGCTGAATTTAAAATAGTTAATGCTCAGTTGAATTGGGAGATATTGTTTATTTTGAGCCTGATAATTATCCTATTAATACCAAATATTAAAAAATTTCTGTTAAAAATCCCTTTTATAAAATTTATAATTGAATATTTTCCTAGTAGTCATCCCGAACTTGTTTCGGGATCTCATATAATAAAGATTATGTACTACGTTTATATTTTAACCAACAAAAACGATACAACCTTTTACATTGGCGTAACGAACAACCTCTCTCGTAGAATTTATGAGCACAAAGAGAAATTCGTCTCTGGATTTACGCAAAAATATAACCTAACCAAACTTGTCCACGTAGAACAATTCTCCACCGCCAAAGAGGCAATCACCCGAGAAAAACAACTCAAAAACTGGCATCATGATTGGAAAATAAATCTTATCAAAAAGGAAAATCCGTTATTAGAAGATTTATCAGATCAAATTTGAGATGCTGAAACACCACAAGGGCGCTTTGCAAGTTCAGCATGACGTTGAATAAGATCCTGAAATAAATTCAGGATGACACAAAGGGGTTAGCACTCGGAGTAACCGCAGGAGTAGCATTTTTTGCAGCCTTCTTCGTAAGCAAATGAGCTTGTACCACATTCAGGACAAATATCAAACAAACTCGTTGTTGAAGCTGAAGAAGCAGGTGTCATATCAGCCGCAGGAAGCGTTAATTGACTCGCAGAAACTTCTTCTTGCTTCTCCTCCACCGCTGCTTCTTCTGCCACCGGTGCATCAGCATGTGTTACTCCATTACCGTTGCTGAACGGAAATTTGTCTTCAACTTTTCCGTTAACCCGAAATCCTGAATGATTCGCAAGCACCTTCGCAATCGCGTCAGGAAGAGATCGGACTTTGTTTGGACCAAAACCGATACTTTTTGCACCACCAATACCAGTCAATTCTGAAACAATTTCACGAACACGCTCGCGTGATGGAACAGGACTGTAAATACGAAGAACAAATGAAATCATGCGGCCGAGAGCATCAGCAAGCGCCATGAGATCTGATCCGCTCTTACCGTGATTGATAAAGACTTCAAATGCATTACCTTTCTCATCTTCATTAAGCGTCACATAGACTTTGCCGCTTGGACTTTCAGCTTTATACGTAACTCCTGACAACATCGTTGGTCGTGGCATACGTGGCCGTGCTGGAATCTCTGCCATTACCGACACTACTTCTTCCTTCTTCTCTTCTTTCTTTTCCTCTCTCTGAAGGACACCGGTTCGTGAACCATCACGGAAGTATGTGACACCCTTAAGACCCATATCGTAGGAAAGCATATACAGTCTCTTCACATCTTCAACGGTGTGTTCGTTTGGTGCGTTCACGGTTTTTGAGATTGAAGAATCAATATACTCCTGTGCGATTGCCTGAATCTTGACGTGATCTTCAGGAGTTAAATCATTCGCGCCAACAAAATAGTCAGGGCGCTCTGTATCTGGATGTGCTTCTTTCCATTCACCATACAAGCCATGATAGACCATTTGTTTGCCGAGACGACCGTTGTGTGAATATTCAAATTCATAGACAGGCTCAACACCTGAAGACACACCGGCAATAAGACTGGTTGTCCCTGTTGGCGCAATCGTCAGAAGAACTGCATTACGGATACCTTGCTTATAAATCTTTTGACGAACCTCTTCAGGCAACGCTTTAATATGATAGCCTTCCTGATATTTGTCGCGATCATATTTAGGGAATGCACCCTTCTCTTTTGCAAGGTCAGCTGAAGCAATATAGGCATTGTCACGAAGTGTTTTAAATATTTTCTTTGAAATCTTCTCTGATTCTTCAGACCCGTAGCGAACTTTCAGTTTGATGAAGGTATCGGCAATACCCATAATACCAAGCCCTGTTCGACGAATGTCTTTTGCAACCTTCTCATTCTCTTTGAAGAAATAGTGAGTGTCATCGATCACATTATCCAAAAAGCGCATCGCAATCTGAACGTCTTTCCCAAATGCTTCATAGTCAAACCAACCTGCTTTGTCATTCTTGAGATCTGCATCTTTAACATAAGCAGCCAAATTCATCGCACCGAGGTTACACACAGCCCATGCACCAAGTGGTTGTTCTCCACAAGGATTGGTCGCAAGCAACTTTTCAAAATACCACGTGTTTGAACGTTTGTTTGAACGATCCAAGAAATGAAGCCCTGGCTCAGCACTTCTCCATGCCGCTTCACAAATAAGATTCCAGAGATATGATGCTTTTACTGTTTTGAAAACCTTTACTTTTCGTCCTTTTGCTCTCCAGTCCTTGATGTCTCCATCCCATTCTTTGTCATAATTCGGATCATCAAGATCAGGATACAACAGATCCCAATCACGATCATTTTTGACTGCATCCATAAAATCATCAGACACACAGACAGAAAGATTTGCGCCGTTAATTTTGGTCAAATCCTGCTTCACCGTAATAAATTCTTCAATATCAGGATGCCAGTCATGGATCATGAGCATCAATGCACCACGACGTGATCCGCCTTGTTGAACGATATCTTTTGTTGCCAAAGAGTATAACTCTGCCCAATTCATCGGACCGGAAGAAAATCCATTAACTTTCTTCACCCGTGAGCCGCGTGGACGAAGACCGGAAAGATTCAATCCTACTCCACCACCATGCGCCATAATTTCAATCATTTCGGTAAGATTTTTCATAATCTCACCACGCGAGTCTTTCGGATTTGGAATAACAAAACAGTTAAAGTAGGTAACATCAAATCCTGTTCCTGCACCGGCAAAAATGCGCCCACCTGGCAAGAATTTGAAGTCTTCCATCACTTCATAGAATTTCTGTTCCCATTTTTTCTTGTTGGCTGCTGTTTTCTCAACGCCGGCAATTCCCTTTGCCACACGTTTCCACATCTCTTCAGGGGTTTGTTCCTGTGGATTTCCTGCCTCATCTTTCAATGAATAGCGATCTAAAAATACTCGTTGTCTGATACCGTCAAATTTCATATTTTTTATTTATAATAATTATTTATATTTACATTAAACGTAACTGGTATATATACTCTACAGTTATCTCTACAATGTATACCACTAAAAAATATTCCAAACGTTACAGCTGCACCTACAGTAAAAGCGCCCAAAATATACAATAACTTCTTGCCTCCAACCGTCTTAAAAAAGCTACTAATTGTACTTGTCGCACTACGACCAAACTCTTTTATAGAATTTATGACCTCAGAAAAAACACTTGTCCTAGTTGATGTTTCTGCGTTAATCTTTTGCCATAATGCCTGCGCTTCCTGTAAAAATTTTTCCTGAGCCGATGAAAGTTGCGTATCATCAAGTCTTGCTATTGTTAACTCTTCCCATTCTTCTTTGTTCCCAAGGTCAAAACTTTCTGTTTGAGCTTCCGCTCCAGTCATTAATAGATATTCTTCGTCTGGTACATTAAATAAAAACTGTGCCATATTTAGTTTGGTAATTTAAAAGTCGCTTGTTGCTGCCTGTCTCCAACATTCATAACCTTTAATTCAGTCGAGCCTACTTCACGTGCTCCATCATAGATGACAAATTTATAATCCCCTTCTTTTTCAAAACCCAAACCATTCAATTCGACAATAAGATTATTTCTACTATTTGCTGATGTTGTCGTAACAACATTGTTAGTATTTAAAACCTTACCTGCTTTACTCTCTAAATTAATTTTCAAAGAGTACGTCGTATTTGGTTCTCCTATAAAGGTCGCCACCAAAAACGCCCGAGCCAATCCTCCAGGAAACTTTTGGACATAAATTTCATCAAAAATTCCATTAATACTTACTTTCCCTTCTTTTGAGGTTGATGCGTAATCGCAAATTGCTAAAATTGTTGTTCGTAATTTCATGTTTTTGTATTATAGCCTAAAACTTAGCTTGATAAAACACTTAACTCTTTTTGCCGTGTTAACCCTTTTACCTCTTTTTCAAAATCTTCTACATCAACAAATCGTTTAAAAACACTCGCGAAACGTATATATGCTACTTTATCAAGTTTTTTCAAACGCTTTGCAACCATTTCCCCTATCAACCGGCTTTCAACTTCCAAACCATCCATGCTTCTCAGTTCCCTCGTGATCTCTGTTACCATCTTCTCAATATCCTCAGCCGAAATGACTGTCTTGTCGCATGCTTTCCAGATCCCGCTCTTCAATTTATCCCGACTAAACTGTTCCCGCCTTTTATCTCTTTTTGTTACAATCAATGCAACATTTTCAATTCGTTCGTATGTCGTATACCTCTTATTACAGGACAGACAGGATCGTCTTCGTCTAATCGTATCCATGTCCGCGCTCTCCCGCGTCTCCACAACCTCTGATTCTTTATTTCCGCAATAAGGACAATGCATAGTTCGTCATTCGCTTTTGGCCTTTAGTCGTTAGCTCTCTTCTGCCTTTTGCTAATGACTAATTGCTAAAGACTACCGACCAACATATGTAGCGCAAAAAAAATCATATGACACTACATCTACGGCGTCAACTATTAACATCTATATCAAAGACACTCATCAGCCTTAAATACACATTTTTTTCTTCTTTTTTCTTACAATCAATTTTATCAACATTTTTCGTGGATAAAAATTTTCGTCAACTATATAAAACACGCCTTATTTTCGGTCTAATTTTCTTACCTTTTTCTCAAGCTCTAGAACGATTTGCAAATGTTGACTTAGCATCTTCTCTTCCATACCAGTTGCTTCTTTTATCACATCTCTCAGCACTTCCTGATGTTTACGATTAGCAATCGTCAAGTGAGCGACTATCTCTTTTATCTCAATCCCCTGTTTTTCAGCAATGGTCACTTGTTCAATAGCATGAGCAAACGCACGCTCTGCCTGTGTTAAGGTCTGAGAAACAAGCTCTTCATCCTTTTGTTGTGTAAGGAGCATAACAGCAGCCTGTATTTTTTTATCTGTCTGCAATACGTCATATGCTGCTCGTTTTATAGGCTCTGAAATCAGAAAACCAACAAGCGTATCACGAATATCTTTAAGAAAATAAAACGGCTGCCCTGGCAAGATGCCTGGGTGTGGCAAAGTATATGCAACAGGTGTTGGACTCGGTGTTACTGAAGGAGTAATTTCTTGCGCACTTGCGCTCTGACTAGTAACAATGCCCAAAAAGATGATAATACAAATGATTCGTCCAAATCCCATGATTCATTCTTTAAAGCCAATTTTTTCGAGTACCAAATTCACATTGTCTTCCTGATTGCGCGAAAATGTATTCACGGTAAAATCATAATATTTTCTGTCCCAGTACACCCACTGCTCATCATTATTTGCATACAGTCTCCGCCATTTCGATAAATCATTGACTTCCCGCTCCAATACTTCAGCTTTTGCCTCTTCCATCGTCGTGTGTTCACGATTAACCAGTCGGTCAATTCGAATTTGGGTCTGATCTGCGCCTGTTGCATCTTCGCAAACAACAACAATTTTAAACACCTCATCCATTCCCTGGGCACAAAATCCTGCCAGTTTACTTTCGAGAATCAAATATTTTTCATTTCTCAAAAGCTCCCGCTGTTTTTCTTCAAATAACATGTCTTCTTCATCAGGTCGTAATTTTGTATCCTTTGGCGCAAGATGCATACGCTTTCGCACTGCTTCCCAAAAAATCTCCCCACCCTCGATATGCCTCCAACCTAATTTCTCAGCAAGATGCTTTGCCAACGACGTGGAACCCGCACCGATACGGCCGGAAATGGTAATTAAACGAATGCCTGAAAGATCAATAGGATTGCCCATAACATTTAGCGTTGTGTGGAATCATTACGTCCGGACACTGGGGCAAGCGGTGCCGGTTCTGGTTCCATTGGAGCAGGTTCAATGCTCTCTTCTGAAAACGGTACATGATGCGGATATTGCTGTTGTTCTGCCTGAAGTGCATTAAGTTGCGATTTAATATTATCAAACGAGGCTGTATCCTGCGGTGTTGTATCCCGTGGTGAATCTGTCTGATTACCAAAGACATTTGGCGATTGCCGCAAATCTACGGGTGCTGCCTCTGACGAAGATGCTCCATCCGACTGCTTTTCTCCTACCATAGCAACCTGCTCGACCAACCGATTTGCATAGCCATATTCGTTGTCATACCAGGCAATAACTTTCAGCATGGTTCCTCCCACAACTTGTGTTAATGAAAGATCAACGATACTTGAATGGGAATTGCCGATAATATCACTTGAGACAACAGGATCTTCGGTTACAGCAATAACTCCTTTGTACACTGGTTCTTCCGATGCCTGACGCAACACATCATTCACTTCCTCCTTGGTGACTTCCCGCTTAAGAAGAAAGGTAAAATCGGCGAGTGACCCTACAGGAACCGGAACCCGTATCGAAAGGCCACCAAAAATACCTTTCAGAGGGGCAAAAGCCTCCCCTGCTGCGATACTTGCTCCGGTTGATGTAGGAATAATATTTTGCGAAGCTGCACGTGCTCTACGGTAATCCTTGTGCCCACCATCTTGTAATTCCTGATCTGACGTATAGGCATGAATAGTTGTCATCATTGCTTTCTCAATGCCGAATTTTTCATGAATCACTTTTGCAACAGGGGTAATACAATTTGTCGTGCAAGAGGCATTGTTGATCATGGTTTCCCCATGATACTCATGATCGTTAATGGAAATAACATAGGTGCCCACTCCCTC
>DATIGJ010000039.1:0-2578 GCA_035454765.1 Patescibacteria group bacterium | reverse complement strand
GAGAGTAAGTAAAACGAGAGTAACTGTTATCGAGTTCTTCGTCTCCATGATTTGGGAAGAAAAGATCGTTTTGGAGGAGCAGTGAGCTCTGGAAATGCAAGTAAAACTACAGGTGGGAAAGGTTCTTGATAAAGATCTAATTGTGTTTTTTCGTGATTTTTTCCATTTGGATTTCCAATGAATACTCTTCGAGTGGTTTTTCCAGTTCTAACTAATCTTTGTTTTGCTAATATGACGCTTGAAAACAAATCTTTTGTTTGCATATATCGAGCAGTTAGACAATAAATTGTTTCAGATCCTTCTATTCGACCAGCATAGTATTCTATCGGACGGGTAAATTCGCTTGCCGTAACTTCGAGCTGAGTACCATCAGGTAATGTTCTTGGTTGTATTCCAGCATCCTGAAATTGGGGATGTGGATAATCTCGAATGATTCCTCTCACAAGAGGTACCATTGTTTTTTCAATAAATGTTCTTGTATTTGAACTACCGTTTTCAATACGTGCAATATATGCAGCATATGCTGCTTGAGCTTCTATGTGTGCCACGCCGTGATTATACTATAAGCCTAGTTAGGTGTCAAGAAGTTAAGGAAGGGTTTTATTGTGTTCCTTCGGTCAAGGAAGAAAGGTGTTTTTTGTTGTTATTTATCCTCTTAATGCTCTTTCTATTCTTCTACGATCTCGTGGCTTGCCAGAATCTAACCATCGCTCTCGTCCTATCCATGGTTTTGTTGTAAATGAAATGGTGCTTGATGTTTTTGCAATAAGTCTTCTCATGTCTCTTGCCATTGTCATTACACGTTCCGTTTCTTCCCATCGCGATGCCGGTCCAAGAAGTGGAAGGGGTACTTGTGGAGGATTTATTTCTCGATAACGCTCTATCTTTACTCTTCTTCCAAAGCCCGGATAGTCGTATAGTATGTATGTGGTAGGTGTTCGTGAAGCAAGAGGTCTCCCTTTGGCATCTTTGACAATCGTTTGATCTCCGATTACTTCAATGTGAGAATCTTTTGGTCTCCTGGCAATTGTATCATTAACGCGTTCTTCGGTTAAAGCCATGTATTGTCGTGTACGTTCGCCTTTATCTAATTCAGTTGTCATACCCATAGTATACAACTTTTTGTCTGAAATTCAAGGGGAAGAGTATTTTTGGATTTATTGTGTGCCTTCAGTCCAGGAGGAGAGGTATTTTTGTTGTTCCTTGGTTAATTTATCAATGGCAATTCCCATTGCTTCAAGTTTGAGTCGTGCGACTTCGACATCGAGTTTGCGTGGGAGGACATGAACTTTGTTGTCGAGTTTGCCTTTATTTTTGACGAAGAATTCTGCTGCAAGTGCCTGATTGGCAAAGGACATATCCATAACTTCAGCAGGATGCCCTTCGGCTGCTGCAAGATTGACCAATCTTCCTTCACCAAGAATATAGATTTTCTTTTCGTTTGTCAGCGTATATTCATCCAGAGAGGGACGAAGTCTTCTTTTACTCTTTTTCATTTTTTCAAGTCCTGCCATATCTATTTCAACATCAAAATGACCGGAATTTGCGACAATGGCACCATTTTTGAGATTTTTAAGCACTTCAAGTGAGATAACGTGTTTGTCACCAGTTGCTGAGACAAAAATATCACCGATTTTTGCAGCAGCAAGCATTGGCATCACTCGGAAGCCATCCATAGCCGCTTCAAGGGCGCGAATTGGGTCAACCTCAGTTACGATAACATCTGCTCCCATGCCTTTGGCTCGCATAGCAATGCCTCGTGAACACCATCCATAGCCGCCGACAACAAATGTTTTTCCTGCAATGAGAATATTGGTCGCTCGGAGAATTCCATCAATCGTTGATTGTCCTGTGCCATAGCGATTGTCAAAGAGATGCTTGGTATCGGAATCATTCACTGCGATAACGGGGAGTTTGAGTGCTCCTTCTTTTTCCATCGCCTTCAGACGAATCACACCGGTGGTTGTCTCTTCAGATGAGCCAATAATATTCTTTATTTGTGCTTTTCGGGATGTATGCAGTGCATAAATGAGATCGCCACCATCGTCCATGGTGATCGTCGGATTGACATCAAGGACGGCATTTAAATGTTCGAAATAGGTTTTGTTGTCTTCACTTTTTATTGCATAGGTTGGAATGGCGTAGTCCTTGACCAGTGATGCTGCGACGCTATCCTGCGTGGAGAGGGGATTGGAAGCATTTGCGACAACTGTCGCTCCACCTGCTTTCAGGGTGATCAAGAGGTTTGCTGTTTCACTGGTAATATGCAGACAGGCTGCGATTATTTGTCCTTTGAGTGGTTTTTCTTTGGAAAAACGTTGTTTGATGGTTTCAAGAACCGGCATTTGTTTGCCAGCCCACTCGATTTTTAATTTTCCCTCAGTTGCAAGTTTGATATCTTTAATGTCGTACTGTTTATTTTTTGTCATACAATTAGATTGTCAGAGTTTGATTATACGTTTCTTTATATCGTTTTGTAAACTGTTTTTTTGTAAAAGTATGTTCTTGTCCTCCATAGTGTTCGATTGCAAAAGCGGCGGCGACAGCGCCCATCTGGCCGCAGGTTTGGAGATCAAAT
>DATIGJ010000038.1:0-5904 GCA_035454765.1 Patescibacteria group bacterium | reverse complement strand
GCATTATCAGATATTCATCAAGTTCTTTTTTTGTTGGGAAAGCGGTGCCATAAATACGTGTCAGCATTTTATTTTTTTCATCTCCTCGCCAATAGGCACCGGCGATTGAAAGTAATTTAAATGCACCGATATCGTTTCGTGGATCTTCACTGTGTCCTCCGCGGCAGAGATCTTCAAAGGTGCCGGCTTTATAAAAAGTAATTTTTTCACCTTTTTTGACAATCTCATCAATTAATTCACGTTTGTATGGGTTATCTTTATAAAAGTCTTTTGCTTCTGTCTCTGTTACTTCACGATGAGAAAATCCATCCCACGTTTTGAGAAGTTCTCTCATTTTTTGTTCAATTTGGACAAATTTTTCTTCTGAAATAGGAGTTGGTAAGTCAAAATCGTAGTAAAATCCATTTTCGATTGCAGGGCCAATCGTTAATTTTGTTCCGGGATACAATTCAAGCATTGCCGCAGCAATTAAATGCGCGGTTGAATGGCGAAGTTGGTTTAGTTCTTCTTGGGTACTCATAGCCTTAACTATAGCAAATACCGCTTCAATTATAAAGAGGAAGACAGTATAATAGCACAAGTATTTTTATGAAAAGAGTTATTCTTTATAATCCAAAATCTAATGAAGGCAGAGCAAAAGAAATTTGGAAAGATTTTGTTCGAGACTTTCCTGCTTTTAAGCAACATGCCTATGATGTCACAAAAATTAAACATTTAGGTTCATTTTTACGAGAAAATGCACCAGAGTTAGTTGTCATTGCAGGTGGTGATGGAACGATCAATAGTGTTGGCACTGCTGTGTTGCAACTTCGAAAACAGCCGAAATTAGCAATTTTGCCACTTGGATTCGGTAATGCCCTCTCCTACTCCTTTGGTGTTGAGACCTTGCAGAAGGCATTGGAAGTGATTGAACATCCCGAGAAGTTTGTTTCGATTGATGTAATGAAGACCAATTTAAAAAACGTTCCGATTGGACTTTTTAATATTGGAACGGGATTTGATGCTCGGATCGTCCATGATTTTAATACGAGAAAATATATTGGAATCAGATCATACATTTTTTCAGGTTTTCAAAGTATAATGTTTCATCCGGATAGTGAGATTACGTTTACGATTGATCACACGGTAAAACTTTCTGCTCTTGCATCATCACTTATGGTCGCCAATGGCCCAACGATTGGGTATAACTATCTGGTTGCTCCTGAGGCAAAATTAAATGACGGCAAATTGGATTGCACACTTTTTTCAACGAAAGTCGCGTATCTCACCAATCTTCGCCTTCGCGGTTTTAAACATCCGTTGTATTCAAAAATGAATAAAGTCCATTTTCAAGCAAAACATATCAAAATTGAGGGAGAGCCATTTGTGCAGATTGACGGAGAGCCGGTTGACCAGCCAAACGGTCTTGAAATTTCGATGCATCCGAAAAAATTAACATTTTTTTATCATCCAGATATCTTGCAGGAAAAAGAAGCGGCTCCATTTCTCGTTTGATAATATTATTGATTTGCGGGATTATGTGTCAGTGTGAAGGCAATAATATCTGAGATAAAGGTGCCGATAATGGGAACAAAATCAATATTTTTAGCAAGCAGGCCAAGAAGAGCAAAAACAAGTGAGATACCGACTGTAGCACCGAGCCCCCATGCGATACCTCCAATAAAATTGTTCAAGATAATTTTGTGGAAAGAAAGTGGTTTGCTGGTTCGTTCGTACGGTTGTCCCATATGTTGAGTATAGCAAAAGTAAGCAACAGGATGTCAATATTAGAGTCCGAGGTCATTACTGATCGTTTGCATGGCGGTGAGGGTGATGGCGACGAACTCCGCGAGCGGAATGTTGAGTTGGCTTTCGCATTTGAGAATTTCTTCGCGATCTGCGCCTTTGGCAAAGGCTTTTTCTTTAAAACGTTTGAGAACTTTTTCTGTCGTTACTGTACTTAGTTTTTTTTCTGGGGTGACGAGTGCTGCTGCGACAATGAGGCCTGTCAGCTGATCACATGCAGTTATCGCCCAGTCCATGTTGTTCTCCGGCATGACTTTTGAATAATGATAGGCATGTGCTTGTATACCATGAAGAATATCTGCCGGTATGGTATCTTTTTCAGGAATAAACACAAGCGTACCATGTTTTTCCACATCGCCGTTCTTTTGTGAAATTTCATAATCAACGTCATGTAAAAGTCCTGTTATCCCCCACGTGTCCTCCGTAGCTTTAGCGTAGGAGGATTTTCCTTCATTGAAGTGTCTATACAACGCTTTCATCGTCACTTCACAGGAAAGTGAGTGTTTGATGAGATTTTTATTTTGGAGGTACTTGGTAAGTAACTGGTATGCTTCGTCTCGCGTCATATTTTTATTAGTGGAGCTAACTGGACTCGAACCAGTGACCTTTTCAATGTCAATGAAACGCTCTAGCCAACTGAGCTATAGCTCCGAATCGTTTTATTTTTTCAAGTTTTAGGTGATTTTGTTATGAAACGCTCTCACCTCCCCTGTCGAGCTTCGCTCGCAGGCGGGCTCGGCTTAACACCTCCGCCCCAACTGAGCTATAGCTCCATCTTGTGCATTTGATTATAGCATAAAAACATCTGTTTACAGGAGAATTATTTCTTTTTTTGTAGCAGCATAACCGACATATTTTTTTGTTGGATCAAAACGGTACGAATTATTTCCAACCAAAATTGGATAATAGTCATTTTTATATAATTCAAAATTTGGTGTATCAATGCCAGGATCGTTTTCTTTCAGAATGGGATATGAAACATAAAACAATTCTCGTTGTCGAGGTGTTGCGGGTGTATTTCCAATCAGGGTATCAATGGTTTGTATGATGTCAGATATTGCAGATGGCGTTACTGCATAGTCTTGATTAAATTCACACGCCATTGACGGTAAAACTGCGTCATTTAACACACCATTACCAGGTGTAAAGACAACGACGCGTTCTATAGGAGATGCTGCAATAATATTTTGAACAGATGAGTTATTAAGATGGGTTGTAAGTAAAAAACGATGAGAACTTCCTGCGGTTGTCGTTGTGGTGTGAAGATCGAGGACAAAATTATATTTTTGTAATCGTTGTGTTAACTCAATAGCCCGTTTCTCTTCATAGGTTTTTGGTGCTTCTTTACGCGTAAAACTTCGATTAAGATCTGTCCCCTGCTCCCCATGTAATCCATGTTCATTAGTATATCGCTCTTGGGGAACACTTGCTGCTGCCCGAGGATTTCCGCAAATATAATCAACATGACTTAAAAGATCTGGTCGTTTTGTTTGAATATGATGAGCAACTCGTGCAGCCAAATGTTCGGTGCCATGCAGGCCAATAATCATAATTTTAGGAGTTTTTGTTGCTCCGATAATTTCAGGAGGATTTCCTATAAGAAATTGATATGCCGGATCTTTTGGATCAGGAGTGATGTAGTGTATCATAAATATTTTATATTTTTTTTATTGTATCAAGTTCTAATAAAAATCGTTTGAGAATATGGTAGTAGGTTTCAAGGCTTTTGATATCAACCCATTCATTGTCATGGTGTGCTCCGTTGCCGATGGGTCCAAATTCTATTGCAGCACAACCGACAGCAGAAAAAAATGGTGCATCTGATGTCGCGTGAGTAAAACGAAGAGATCTATTGATGCCGGTAATAGCCTCAGTTATCTGTCGAAGTTTTGTAATATATGGGTTATCTGGTTTCACAAAATGAAATTCTCGTTTGTCATTTATTTCTATAGTGACATCCTCAGATAGCAGGTTTTTTATATGATTGATAACACTTTGGTCATCTTTTGGTGATTCGCGGATATCAAGATAGATAGTACAATTATCAGGAATTTTGTTATCTGTCTGATGATTAATAATAATTTGTGTTATTGATACAGTTGTCTCTTTTGTCTCTTCTTTTACCTCAGGAAATGCTTTAGTAATTTTATTGATTATTCTTTGCATCTTATAGATAACATTTTCTCCAAGCCAGGGATAGGCGCTGTGGGAAGACTTTCCTTTAATAGAAATTTTTACAATTTTTCGTCCCTTTGATTCATTAGTAACTTGTAGATTACTGTTGCATTCACCGATAATGATAAAATTTGCCCGTACCCCCTCCTCTATTTGATAACCAGTGCCGTATTCGCCTGTTGGTTCTTCGTCAGTTGTGAGCTGCAATCCAAGTGGATAAGAAAGTTTGTTTGCCAATTCTTTAAAAACAAGAATTTCAACCGCCGCGGCAGCTTTCATATCAAACGCGCCTCTTCCATAGAGTTTGCCATTTTTTTCAATCGGGTTAAATTGTGCTTTTGGAGCTGGAACAACATCTAGGTGCGCATTTAAAATAATTTTAAATTTTCTCATATTTTTTTCGTGATTACTGTAAAGGATACTTGGAAAATTGTTTGTAATAAACGATTCAGATGGTAGGTTTTGTAGTTGTTGTTTTGCCACTTCAAGTACTGCGGTAGCTTGAGTATGATTTCCGCTTATGGATGGAATGGCAATGAGTTCTTTTGCGAGTGAAAGGATCTTGTTCATAGAAGACTCGGTTTCTTTTATAGAGAAACTTTCCGATATTCCGTGAGGAGGAATTGAGAGTGTGCAGTATTTGTGCAATTTTCCTTCAGGAATTTTCGTACGTTGTTAATTGCTTCTTCCCAGTTTCCATATAATTTTGCTGATTCTTTTGTACCATTTGGTGCGACAATCACGAAGTGATCTTGTTCATATGCTACCGCAAAGGCGTTTTGTTGATCTTGTGATTTCACCACGACACCAACAGGTGAATATACCTGTACTTTTGCTTCTTTATATTTTTGTGAAAGCTTCTGCAAGAATTCTTTTGTTTTCTCCACAATTTCGTGTTCAAGAACAATAAGTGAATTTGTTTTTTGTATGTTATTATTCATAGTTTTTTAAATTAAAAAACCCGCCTATTTTGGCGGGTGTCTTTTGATTGCAAGCATGCAAGTCCCGCCCTTAGGGGGTAATAAGAAACTTGACTGCCATGCATTGAGTTTTCATAGTTATTGGATAAGTATAGACCTGTTTTTCATTTTTGTAAAGTACTATTTTGCTGACAGCTTTATGACAAAAATAATGAGTAATGTGTGCGTACAAGTTGTTATTTTGAGGCTAAATATGGTATACTTATCATATGAATCAGTCGGCTCCTTATGTGATAACAAGATACGATCCGCTTGGTGTTATTATGCAGGAATGTCCTCGGGCTGTTGAATTACTGGCAGAGTATGGATTACATTGTGCGAGTTGTTTTGCCAATGATTATGACACATTAGAAACAGGTGCGGATATGCATAATATGAATGAAGAAGAAATGCTTGAGATGATTGATGAGATTAATACGGAACTTGAAAAAGAATGGAGACAAACAAATGGTAAATAAATTAGTTATTTCTGATTTACATGTGCAGACAATAGAGGGGAAGCAGATTCTTAATGGGATTGATTTAACGATCAAATCTGGTGAAATTCATGCGATCATGGGTCCAAATGGTGGTGGAAAATCAACCTTTGCTCAAGCGCTCATGGGACATCCAGGCTATGTCATTACCAAAGGAACGATTATTCTCAACGGTGTTGATATTACTTCTCTCTCTCCTGACAAGCGGGCAAAGCAAGGTTTGTTTCTTGGTTTTCAGTATCCTGTTGAAGTAGCTGGTGTAAATTTTGGTAATTTTTTGCGTATGGCGATTAACGAGCAAGTTGAATCAGGAAGCAAGAATCATGAATCAAGGACGAAGAAATTGTCTCCGATTGGATTCAGAAACGAACTAGAACCAATCGCAAATGAGTTAGGTTTTTCAGATGAAGTGGCTAAGCGATTCTTGAATCAAGGATTTTCAGGAGGAGAAAAGAAAAAAGCGGAAATTTTGCAGTTAAGTCTTTTAA
>DATIGJ010000037.1:0-7219 GCA_035454765.1 Patescibacteria group bacterium | reverse complement strand
TACTGTTGTTTATATTGGCAAAGACCTTGTTGCCTCGTTTCCTTTTGGCAATACCCTTCCATCATTTGATATTGTCTATCCGATTACCAAACTCATTGACGAACACTTCTTGGGCGGCAAAGTAGACCGAGTAGAACTACTCTCAACTCACTATGCAAGTGTTTTTACACAAAAACCGGCTTGGACAAAACTATTACCGATTATTCCACAAGATAATCTCCAAACAAATGACGAACAGAACGATAAAACAAAACCAAAAAAATCGGTAAGTGATCATTTTGCTTTGTTTGAACCTGATCTTGAAACAATCCTCCCTGATCTTTTGAAACGCTACATGGACATGATTATCTATCAGGAAGTTCTTGAGAGTTATCTCTCAGAGCAAGCAGCACGTATGCTCTCCATGCAAAACGCCACAAACAATGCAAAAGATATTATCGAAGATCTCAAACTTGAATATAACAAGACACGACAGGCAAAGATCACAAGCGAATTATTGGATATTACCGGAGGTCTTGTCGCCTAACAAACCTATGCAACTTGAAATCGTAACACCAGAAAAAATTATTTATACAGGAGAAGTAGACGAAGTTGTCGTCAACACTGCTGATGGTGAAATCGCAGTTCTTCCCCACCACGTTAACCTTGTCACCAAAGTCCTCCCTGGGGAACTAATACTTAAAACTGGCAGTAAAACACAACATATGGCAATCACAGGAGGATTTTTGGAAGTAAGTAATAATAAAATCACTATGCTTGCTGACTATGCAGTACAAGCAGAAGAAATTCAGATAAATAAAGCCCTCGAAGCACAAAAACGAGCAGAAGAAATACTTAAGAAGAAAGACTCAGGCCTTACAGCACAAGACCTTGCCAATGCCCAAGCAGAGCTTACCAAAGCAATTTTGGAACTGAAAGTTGCAAGACGCAGCCATCGAGGTGGCAATCTTCCCCCACAAAACTAAAAAATATTCTCTCTATAAAGGTTTACAAACGCATCATTATTCATTAAAATAAGCTAACTATCTGCCGATGTAGCTCAGGGGTAGAGCAGCGGTATCGTAAACCGCGGGTCGCCAGTTCAAATCTGGCCATCGGCTCTCGATATGAAACGCTCACGCTTACGATCTCATCTTCAGGAACAAAGTATGCATTCGATGCTCCTTGCGATCGGTGGCATCATAGCAATCATCATCCTTCTTTTCCTTTTTGGTCCACAATTACTCATTAACTTCAGTTTATTGGTTAAAAAATCTTCTGATGCCAATGAGACAACAAAAAAAGAAGTATTGTATATCGCACCACCCATTCTGAATCCGATGAACGAGGCAACAAACAGTGCTGAAATTATCATTAGTGGATACGCACAAGACAAACAAGAAATTAGGTTATACATCAATGGCAAACAACACAAGAAAACAACCGTCAGCAAAGACAACAATTTTTCATTTTCAGATGTCAAACTTGAAAAAGGAGATAACGAAATCAAAGCAAAAGTAATAACGGATGATAAAAAAGAGAGTGGCTATTCAGAAATTACAACGATAACCTATATCGCTGATCCTCCAACGCTTGATATCAGTTTTCCATCCGATGGACAAACTATCTCAAAAGATAACAGAAATATCACCGTACGTGGTAAAACGAACGAAAATGTAAAAGTAACTATCAACGACTTTTGGGCAATTACCAAAGATGACGGATCCTTCTCTTATACTCTTTCCCTTGCGGATGGAGAAAATACCATCAGAATTAAAGCTAAAGACGCCGCAGGCAACGAAACAATCAGAGAAATTAAAGTAAAAGTGGAATAATTAATGCAACTCCGTGTCTTCAAGTCCAATCAGCACAAACAGCCATAACATCAGCGGTGCAAAGAAAAGACTATTAATAAATAATGCATGAATACAAAGTCCAATAATTGATGCGAAAGCAACAGCAACAAAAATTTTCTTCTTTTTTTTATATTCGATAAGGAGTTTCCGCAAAATACGAATCCAGAACCATAAATAACAGATTAAACCAATAATCCCCGTCGTTGCAAGAACAAACAGGAAACTATTATCAACCCCCGCGTCAGCATGTGATGGGGCATCCACCCAATCACGAGGCATTCCATACATATCCTTTACATACCGATAGCTATTGAAACCAACCCCAATCACTGGGTGATCTTCAATGACGCGAAAAGCAAATTGATAGTTTTCAAGCCGCGACATACTTGACGCAACACGAAAAAGATTCATATTCTCATCATAAAATTGTGGAGAAACCGAAAAAATAAAAAGTGCTACGAAACTTAAAAGAACAACCAGCAATTTTTTCCTCTGAATAATGATAAAAAATGCCGCAGAACCTGCAAGGAGCATTAAAAATGAAGATCGAGAAAACGTAAGAAACATTGCCAAAAGCGTCACAAGTAATAAAATAATGAACAATATCTGCTTTCTACTTCCCGTTTTTTGTTTCATAACAAAACCACTGACAAAAAGCAGGTACAACACAAGAAATCCACCTGCGAAATTCGGATCAAGAAATGTCGAAAACATTCGATGCATATGTTCATCCCATCCAAGATGAAAAAGTCCCTGTAAACTGTTATAGAAAATGTACTGTAAATACCCTATGACAAGAATTACTATTCCGTCAATAAAAAGAAAAACAGTAATTATTTTTTTAAATTTTTGATCAAATTGTAATACAATCGGCAGTAACAACGCGTAGCTAACAAAACGAATCAAATAAAATAAACTGACCAAAAATTGATCCATCTTTAACCAGGCAAGGTTTATGAGTAATGAAATCAAACCAATAGAAACAAACAAGATAAAAGGCAATGCAAACTTATTATTTATTACATTGTTGAATGTTAATTTGTATTTTTGATCTTTGATTTTTACTATTTGATATATTAGCCACCACACCACCGTAACTCCAACCACCAAATCAATCGGTTTGATTGCGACATAATGATTAATCTGAAACCTCAATAACTCTCCAAAAGGAAAAAGAATAAGAGCAAAAATAAAAAGAAATTTTATATATTTCATTGCAATGAATACAATCGTTCAGGTTGTTTATACAATTTTACCATTGTTTGTTGATTTTCATAAACTAATTGCCATTCTTGATAATCAAATGGTAACTCCGCATTTTGGGTTGCAATATAATTGAAATAATCACCTGGTTGCACCCACGACGAATCAATAAACGGAAAATTTATATAATACAAATTATGAAAACCATAGAGAAGAACTCTATCCATCTTTTCTATAGTTTTTGCAAAATAACCATCTGTATCATAGAAATCGCCAAAAGAAAAGTTAAGGTTATCAGCTAAAAATGCGTCTTTCGTTTGTTGTCCAAAAATAACCGGAAGATATTTACTGTTTGCACCAAACCGATAGCTAATCGAAATAACCGAAACCAACAGAATTACAATAAGCAACATTCTTGCTAAATATACTTTTTTTAGATTTTTATGAATATATGCATATCCACCAGCACATAACAATGAAAAAGCAGGAAGATAGGGAAGAAGCATTCGTGTCCCTTCAACACCAGAAGTCAGATAAAAACAGCCATATACTCCAACACTATAGAGAAAAACACTGTGCAAATTCTTCAACTTTTTATAAAACAGCTTCAGCAATGGTAAAAAAATGAGATATATTGGAGAAATTGGATCAGCCGCATGAAGAAACGTGTTCCAGCTTACCGAGAAAAAATGAAACGGATGTAATAAGTCAGTTGTTACAAGTTTTTCTTCCACGCCACTAAAAGTCGGTGTAAAAAATGGATAGACTGGATTACCCGTTGTAATATAGGAAAAAATAAACCAGGGCAATGGTACAGCGAGAGAAATCAATCCAAATAAGATACCCTCTTTAATCCCTCTGAGTCTCCTTATCCATAAAATTAACACCAAAAACACCACCAAGCTTCCGATAGCCACTAATTTTGTTGCTATCGCAAATCCTATCATAAACGCAGACAAAATAAGCCATTTTCTCTCTTTTTTTTCCCACCAATTCACAAAGGCCCACAATGCCAGTACTTCAAAAAATGCACGAATCAAATCAATATACGCAGTAATTGATTCCCACGCAACAACCAAATTGCTATAAAAAATCACAACAGCAACCAAAGAAATAAAGGGAGTAAAAAATTTTCTTGAAAGCTTGTAAAGCGCTAAACAAGTCAACAATCCAAAACTCCAATGTATCATTTTAACGGTAATTTCGTTACCAAAACTAAGCCCGGCAACAAACAGTGTCTCACCCAATTTTGGCATCACACTGTAATACAAAAGTCCTCCTGGAATAAATTCAATCGTATGAGTAAGTAACCACAATTTTGGCAGCGTTAGATGGTACCAGAGGGCATCAAAGGCAAGTTCTGGCCCCAAAGCACCAATCAAATTCACTCCTGCTTGTACAACAAACAAAAAAACAAAAAATAAAAACAATTTTGATACCTTCGTCGTCAATAAATTATGCAATAACTGAAGCAAGCTTTTTCTTAAAAAATAAATTACTCCCACAACAAATAACATGGTAAAAGCGACTACAATCTCTTTATATAAAAAGCCACTTATCCCAAGGAAAAAAATGAGATAAGAATAACCACCTAATACAAAAGCAAACAAAAACATAGTAATTATTTATAATGTATAAACATAATCATTGCCAAATTGTTGCAATAATTTTACGTGACTACTTTGGTTTAACTGATTAATAATACTCTCTCCGCTTTGAATAAATTCTCCATTAACCTTATAACGATCGTTATACATTTGATCAAACTCTTCTTTATGGACAATAAGTGTGTTAACACCCATATTTCTAAGCAAAATAAGTGTTTCTTCTGAAGGAAAAGACGCATCAATTTCATACACCATCGTTTGCCATGGTGGAGGGGTAAACCCACCGGTACCATTAACTGTCCTGGTAAAGTGGACAGTTCCATAATACATCCTCCAAAACTCTTTATTTGCGTAGGGCATATTCCAGTTATATACAGGTAGTTCAATAATCACAGTCTCTTTTGGTTGTGTTGTAAGCCACGAATAGACTGGAGGAAAATCTTTCACCTGTGGCATCTTTTGAAACTGCATAGGAAAATTGTATTCAATAAGACAAGCAAAAATAAGTAGTACATAAATAATTATCCGTTTCTTAACATCAACTCGTTTCAAAAGTTTGACCAACAGAAGGGCAATCGCAACAGCGATGGCAAGAATAAAAAGCATTTCCCATCGAGCAGAATTACGAAACCCTTGAAAACCAGGTACGAGATAATAAAAAAGTGCATAAGGAAGAGGAATCAAAAAAGGTTCATGAATCGTTTGGCGCCCGAGATGTAAAACAGGTCCAAGACTTAACGTAAGGCCGAGTAAGCCTATACTAAAGAAGGACTTAAGAAGATAGTCTATCTCTTTAAAATATCGTATACAATACCCTAGAACAAAAACCGCTAATAGGGTAAACACACCACCTAAATATCCAGGTTTAAATTCATCATTTTGAGATACTTGATTAAATGGTAAAGCATTTAAATATGGTTGCAGATGACTAAAGTGTGAGCTATAGAGAAAATCCTCCGGTTGAAGAGCAAGATGAACAGTTTCCCGAATATCTCGAACATACTGAAATTTTTGAGAAACATGATAATAGGGAATCATAATTGGAATAATGAAAGCCAATCCCACAATACATGCAAATAACGTTCTCTTTGTTACCCGTTTGACTAATTGTTCTCTCTTCCAAAACCAAAAGGTGAACAAAAAAATAATATAAGAAAATAAGATAAAATAACCTGCAATAAAATTATTGTATGTTTGTAAAACAAAACAACTCAAACTTACCACTAAATAATTAAATTTTCCTGAAGCAAAAAATAAAAGAAAAAATAAAATAGCTAATGGAACACCAACGATTGCTAACATCTGGATATGCATATAAAAACTTAAAAAAGCAGGAGAAAAAATCACAAGAATTCCTGAAAATAATGCTGCCCAAAAATCTTTTGTAAGATAAAAAGTTAGCAAAAAAACTGAAAACCCAAGAAGACTAATTGATGAAATAACAGTAAAATTAACAACAACAATAGGTTCTTTTATAACAAAATATGGAAGAACTCCAATAATTGCACTAACAATTTGTGGGTCTGAAGTTGATAACGCAATCTGATATGGATAAAAAATATTTGTGTTTAACAAATTGATAAGATCCCCTGAAAGAACTCGATGAATTATCCACTGATACATCCATGCATAAACCAACTCATCTCCATAACCGGTGACAGAATCTCCAAGATGAAAAATAAGCGGATAGGTTATATACACTCCAGCCAAGAAAAAAAACAGCAATGTAAAAATATATTTTTTCATATTCATGAACAAAAAATAAAACACAGTCCGTTTTTTGAAAATAAATGATGTATATAAAAAAACAGTACAAAAGCAGTCCAGATGGAGAAAAGAAGAAAAATCCTATTCATTATTTTTTGTTCGTTTCCAAAGAAGCCAAAGTTTACCTCGAACGAGAAAAGAATGAAGACTCATCATTAAAGCCAAAACAAGCCCTGGTATCCCATCAAGAAAACCCTTTCTCAAAAAATAATTAACTATAAACTTTACCTTTGGATAGACAAGAATCGTTAACCATGAAGCGTGAACTTTTTTCTTTTTCAATTCTTCAGCACGAAGTGTACTATAATAATTAATTTCTTCCAAAAACTCTTTAATTGTTTGATGTGGAAAATGTTCAAGTGCGTTTTGTAATACGTCTGTTTTTCCTGTTACTTTCCATACCTCATGTACCTTTCCCTGCCAACGACCTGCATTTTTTTTTGCCAATCGCAAAAGACGAATATTACCTATCTCACCGTATCGTAATTGTTTTTTCCAAAGTGTATCTCTTCTTTTTAAAAAATACCCGTCACAAACATTTGCTGGTTCATTTGTCTTTGCCATAATTTCATACCACAATGACTGAGATACTCGTTCATCCGCATCAACGAAAAATACCCATTCTCCTTTTGCTTTTTCCAACCCATAATTTCTTTGAGCAGCGAAATCACCCTGCAACGCGTGAATAAATACGGTAGCACCTTTTTTCTTTGCAATAGAAACGGTCGTATCAGATGATTCATCATCTACCACGATAAGTTCATCACACCACGAAAGATTTTCCAAACATTGCCCAATATTTTTTTC
>DATIGJ010000036.1:0-4614 GCA_035454765.1 Patescibacteria group bacterium | reverse complement strand
ACTTTGGGGGGCGCGGGGCATAGTTTGGAGATTGTGAAGCGCGGCGGGATTGTTTTGGGTTTGGATGTAGATCAAGATGCGCTTGACTTCGTTCAAGAAAAACTCAAAACGCAAATCTCAAATCTCAAATTGGTTGTTGCGAAGGGGAATTTTAAGAACATTGACACATTAGCACAGGAAAATGGATTTCTTGATGTTGCAGGAATCCTTTTTGACTTGGGGGTTTCGAGCCATCATTTTGACGTCGCATCACGCGGATTTAGTATCCAGCAGGATGGACCGCTTGATATGCGGATGGATCAAGATCTTGGAGTCAAAGCAGCAGATTTGCTTGCAATTCTAACGAAAGGAGAATTATATGAATTATTTACTAAGTTTGGTGAAGAACGCTTTGCTTACGCCATTTCAAACAGTATTGTTCGCGCGCGTCAAGTAAAACGGATTGAAATGACGAGCGAGCTTGTTGAGCTTATTGGCAAGGTTGTTCGAAGAAGAGAAGAAGCATTGCACTGTGCTACACGAGTGTTTCAAGCATTACGGATCGCAGTGAATGATGAATTAACAAGTATTGATGAAGCGTTACCAAAAGCATTGGAGCTTTTGCAAGCGAAAGGAAGAATAGCGGTTATTTCTTTCCATTCACTTGAGGATAGGATTGTGAAGCACACATTTAAAAAGTTTGAAGAAGAGGGTTTAGGAACGATTGTTACAAAGAAACCGATCGTCCCGACAGATACAGAGATTGAAAGAAATAGCAGAAGTAGGAGTGCAAAATTGAGAATATTTGAAAAATTATGAAACGTCCAGCAGTTCTAATTATTTTTATTTTTGTTACCATTCTTGGACTTGGGATAGTTCAGATGAGTGTTGCAAATCAAATTTCAACAACCGGTGCGGAACTTGCAGAACTGCAGAAGGAAGTTGAAACGTATAAGAGAAAAAATGCAATTTTGCAGGAAGAGCTGCTTGCTGCTGCATCACTTACCACGATTGCAGAAGAAGCGGAGGAACTTGGGTATACTGAAGCAAAGTCACAACTCTCTTTGACATCTCCTCTTCCATTGGCGAGAAGATAATCTTGTGATACTTTTATAGTATGACGTTTCGGTATCGTTTTGTTCTTTTCTTTTTTATTATTCTTTTTCTTGCCGTCATTATGCGGCTTTTTTATTGGCAAGTTGTCAGAGCCTCAGAACTTGCCGCTATGGGTGAGGCACAATATGGGCGTTCGATTCTGCTTAATCCCACCCGCGGGCAGATTTTTACCTCTGATCATTTCTCTATCGCTGCCAACAAGCTTTCATATCTCGTTTTTGCTAATCCAAAAGAAGTAACGGATATTGCAGCACAATCGGCTCAACTCGCGAGATTATTAGACGTTGATCAAGCGAGTGTGAGTGCTGTCTTATCATTGGATCGGTTTTGGGTACCAATTAAAAATAACGTTGATCGCAAGACGAAAGAAGCAATCGAACCGTTAAAACTACCAGGTGTCGGATTTCAAGAACAATACGTACGATATTATCCCGAAGCGTCAATGGCGGCGAAACTGCTCGGGTTTGTTGGAAAGGACGAAGATGGTGCTGATAAGGGATATTTTGGTCTTGAGGGATATTATGATAGGCAGCTTCGTGGTAAAGAAGGGCGTTCTGTTGAAATTCGCGACGCTTTAGGGCAGCCGATTGTTGCAAGGATGAATGATGCTCCCGGGAAAGTTGACGGACGTAATCTAATCCTTCACGTAGATCGGACGATACAATTTCTTTTGGATCAGGAGTTGCAGGATGGGGTAGAACGATATGGAGCAGAGGGAGGCATGGCGGTTGTCATGGACCCAAAGACCGGTGGAATTCTTGCAATGTCTGCATTTCCAACATATGATCCTCGTTCCTATCGTGAATATTCTGATGATTTATATCGCAATCCGATTATTACCGATACCTATGAGCCAGGTTCGACATTTAAACCATTGGTGATGGCAAGTGCGTTAGATGCTGGTCTTATCAAACCTGATACGAAGTGTGATATTTGTGATGGTCCTGTGCAGATTGGTGAGTATGCGATTAAGACATGGAATGGTAAATATACTGCCAATCAAACGATGACAGAAGTCATTCAACATTCTGACAATACGGGGATGGTTTTTGTCGGAAGAAAATTAGGACTGGATCGGATGCTTGGCTATTTTGAAAAATTCGGAATTGGTGACACAACAGGTATTGATTTACAAGGAGAAGTTGAAGCAAGTATTCGCGATCGCGATGCGTGGTATCCGATTGATGCTGCGACGGCGACGTTTGGTCAGGGAATTACTGTGACACCTATTGAGTTAATTACTGCGTTTACTGCTATTGCAAATGAGGGAAAGCGTATGGAGCCTCATGTTGTTGCTTCGATCGAAACACCGGATGGTGATATTATTACGATTCCTCCAAAAATGTTGAGTCGTCCGATATCCGAAAAGGCAGCAAAGGTAATGACGGAGATGATGGTGAACGCCGTTGATGAAGGAGAGGCAAAATGGGCAAAACCTAAAGGATATCGTATTGCCGGCAAGACAGGGACTGCACAGATTCCGGTTGAGGGACATTATGATGCTGATAAAACGATCGCGTCGTTTATCGGTTTTGCCCCGGCAGATGACCCGAAGTTTTTGATGCTTGTTGTGTATGATCGTCCATCTACGTCAATCTATGGTTCGGAGACTGCCGCGCCGACTTTTTTCCGCGTCGCAAAGAATATTTTGCTTCATTATGATATTCCACCGACTGAATAGCGTTACAAAATAATTGTTCCTGGGGCAACGTCTGAGGAAGGCAGCAAGGGTTCGGGTTTTTCGCCATTTGCCGCAAGAAGCATTCCTTCTGAAAATTCTCCCATCATTTTTCGTGGCTCAAGATTGATGATAAAAATAAATTGTTTGTCTTTGAGATCTTCCGGTTTGTACCATGCTTTAATTCCTGAAAGGATTGTCCGTTTTCCTTCATCACCAAAATCAACAGTGAGTCGCAGTAATTTATCAGAACCTTCTTTTTCTTCGCAGTTGATAATTGTTCCAACCCGAAGATCGAGCTTAGCAAAATCGTCAAAGGTAATAATTGGTTTCATATATGCTATTTTAGCATACTTTATACATGATACTTAATACTGTATACTTTTTTTATGACTGGACGGACCCATGATCTTGCTGCATTTACTGCTTTAGGTTTTATTGCCTTGACACAGCCACTTCCTCAGATGACGCTGGCAACAGGTTTAGTTGCTGTCGTTGCGAATATGATTGGCGGAATTGCGCCAGATATTGATCAGCCGACTGCACCTTTTTGGAGAAATCTTCCTGTCGGACGAATTTTCGGTAAGGTTTTCCGATTAGTTATCGGTGGTCACCGATTTCTTTCGCATTCAATTTTGGGTGTTGTATTATTTGGTTTTGGTTTTCATTCACTTCTTGAAGTGTTACGCCCGAGTTTTCCGACACTTGATATGGGGATTATCTGGTGGGCATTTATGATTGGATTTGTTTCACATCTTGTTATGGATACCTTTACGAGAGAAGGAGTGCCGTGGCTTCTTCCCATACCGGTTAAGTTTGGCATTCCGCCAGTAAAAGCGTATCGGGTTGAAACAGGTGAATTTGTTGAACGGTTTATCATTTTCCCTTTGCTGATCGGAGCGAATGGGTATCTTTATTACAATTATTATCATGTAATTCTTCTTCTCTTACACCATAATTTTAAGTAAGACTTTATACTTACTCAGTAATACTTTATAATGGTTGTTATGTGGCAGGGTGCAAAAAATATTTACCATCTTTTGCAGGGAATTCTTGCACTTTTTTTGTACCGCTTTCCTGGTCGCGGGATGACGATTATCGGCGTCACCGGAACTGATGGAAAGACCACCACAGCCAATTTAATTTATCATCTATTATACTCTTCGGGTCAAAAGGCTGCAGTTATTTCAACGACTGGTGCAATTATCAATGGCAAACAATCAGCACTTGGTTTTCATGTTACAACACCAGGACGATTTCAGGTACAGGCATATTTGCAGAAAGCAAAAAAAGCTGGTGTCAAATATGTTATTTTGGAAGTGACTTCTCATTCACTTGATCAGCATCGTGTGTATGGTATTCCTTTTAAAATTGGGGTCATTACCAACGTTAATCGTGAACATCTGGATTATCACAAAACGTATGAAAGATATCTTCACGCGAAGGCGAAATTATTGCATGCTGCAAAAGTTGCCGTTATCAATAAAGATGATGGGTCATATATAAGAATTAAGAAGCAAGAATTAAGAAGTAAGGACAAGAGGATAATTACGTACGGATTGAAAAAGGATTCTGATATGAATCCTCATCGTTTTCCATTTAAAACAAAATTAATTGGAAAATTTAATTTGTATAATTGTCTTGCCGCGATTACTGTTGCTCGTGAACTCCATATTTCCGATGAACACATTCGAAAAGGATTATTGACGTTTACCCCTCCTGTTGGCCGTCAGGAGATTATTTATCATAAATCATTTACGGTCATTAATGATTTTGCTCACACATCACAATCATTTGGTGCAATATTGCCTGAGATAAGAAAAATGACAAAAAAACGGTTA
>DATIGJ010000035.1:0-2257 GCA_035454765.1 Patescibacteria group bacterium | reverse complement strand
AATTTAACTTGGCGGCAGAGCGTTTGTATGAGTTTATCTGGCACGAGTTCGCGGATAAGTATATTGAAGATGTAAAGAATCGTATTGATGAGAATTCTTTCAACGTTCTTCGTTCATTATTTTTCATTCAGCTTAAGCTTCTTCATCCGTTTATGCCGTTTATTACGGAGGAGATTTATCAAAAACTCGGTGGGGAAGGATCCCTTATGATTTCCTCGTGGCCCAAAATTTGAGTAATTGTTTCTTCTTTAAAAATAGGCTATGATGAGTCGTATGCAGGATGCTCAGCCTCAAAAACAAGATCTATTCCCGAGAATTTCCCGATTTATTACCGAAAAGGCGACGCTTTTGATTATCAGCGTTTCATCAGTTGTTGTGCTTGGAGGGATTGGTATTGAAGGCTGGCAACTCTATGAGAATTATCAAAAGCAGGAAACGTTAGAAAACAAAAAAGTGCAGCTGACAAAAGAACTACAGTATTGGCAGGGTATTGCTCGGCAGTTTTCAAATTATCGGGATGTCTATTTCCGAATAGCATCATTGCAGTATCAGTTGGGAGATGTTGTCAGTGCAAAAAAATCCCTTGAAAAAGTGCTTGCGATTGATCCGAATTTTGAAAATGCTCGGGTCTTGGGAATAAAAATTGAATCTAAATAGGGGATGGTTTTGTTTATTCTTCTTTCTTTTCTTCTGCGGTTTCTTCAGCTGATTCTTCTTTCTTTTCTCCTTCTCCACCTTCAGATTCTTTTCCTTCTTCGCTGGCTTCACCTGCTGCTCCTTCAGCACCCTCTTCTCCTTCAGCAGGTGTTTCTGGCTCTGGTTCTTCAACGACGAGTTCACCAATCTTTGCGATAATCTGATCGCCAGCTGTTAAGATGGCGACGCCTTCAGGTGCTTTTAAGTCTTCAACGCTGAGTTGTTCATCAACAGCTGCTAAATTTTCAACAGAGATCTCGATGTTTTCAGGGAGTGCTTCTGGTAATGCTTCAATTTCAACGTCGGAAAGGGTTTGGAGAAGAAGTCCGATCTTGTCGGCGACTGCTTTTGGTTCACCGGTTAGTACAATTGGTACCATTGTCTTCACCTTTTCTTTCAAATTCACCTGATAAAAGTCAACGTGTAATGGAATATGATGGGGAAATGTCTGATGCATGTTTTTAACAAGCACTGGCTTTTTCTCTCCATTAACTTCAAGATCAATGAGTCCTGTTTCTCCAACTTCTTTAAATACTTTTTGAAAATCAGCAAGTTTTACCTGTATTGCAGTTGAATCCAAGCCTTTACCATAAACATTAGCAGGGAGAAGACCTTCGCGGCGAAGTTTTTTTACCTTTTTTCCAAGTACCGTTCTTTTCTCAGAAACAAGTTGTGGATGTTTCATTATTTATGTATAGTAATGGATACAGACAGACTTGTCAAGCAAATCCTATGCGTATTTTGGGAATTGATCCGGGAATTGGACGAACAGGGTGGGGAATCATTACGAATGAGAAGGGAAAAATGGTTGTTGGAAAATACGGATGTGTTGAGACTCCATCAACCATGCCTATGGAAAAAAGATTACAGGTTCTTTACGAGGAGATTTCCCGAATAATTACCGAAGAAAAACCGAATGCCTTAGGGATTGAGGATTTGTTTTTCAATACGAACGCAAAAACTGCATTAGTGGTTGGGCAAGCAAGAGGCGTTATTCTCTTACTAGCTTCACAGCACAATTTATCACTTGGTGTCTATACACCGCTTCAGGTTAAAATTGCCGTGACCGGTTACGGCAGAGCAGAGAAGGGACAAGTGGGACAGATGGTGAAAACGATTCTTAAATTGCCGAGTATTCCGAAGCCTGACGATACAGCTGACGCTCTGGCCATCGCCATCACCCACGCGTTCTCATACAAGACTCCGAAAAAATGATGTGCTATACTCGGACTACAAAACCTCATGATTGGAAGTCTACAAGGAATAGTTGATTATAAAGATGCTTCATATCTTATTGTGAATGTTGGTGGCGTCGGCTATAAAGTTCTTGTCGGCGCGACAATATCTCCAGCGGTTGGTGATCAGATAAAACTTTTTATCCATACTCATGTTCGTGAAGACGTTTTGGAGCTTTACGGCTTCACCGATCCTGCCGATCTGAAATTATTTGAATATCTTATTAGTGTTTCGGGTGTCGGTTGTAAGACTGCACTTGGTATTTTTTCCGTTGGTTCACGGAAAGAAATTATCAATGCGATTACGGGGAATGATGTTGCGTTTT
>DATIGJ010000034.1:0-4267 GCA_035454765.1 Patescibacteria group bacterium | reverse complement strand
ACCCTAATAGGCGGTAATTCTCCACTCATAATTGTGCATTTTCTCATCCCTATAGTAATATGTCAAGCTTGTGAAAATGGTTGTTTTTATGCACAATTTTACCTCTTGCGTATGGAAAATAAAAAGTGTATAGTCTGCTAGCTCTAGAGTATCTATAATTAGACATAAAATTTATGGCACAAGAAAGAAACAGAAGACCTTCTGCAGAAGCAATGGCTGAAGCCAGAAGATTTGGAAAAACATTAGGTGAAAATGGTATATTGTCCGCGTTGGCAGCGAGGAGAGCAGGGAAATCCCTTAACCCTGCAGAACAAAGAGTACTTGCCGCCTACGATGAAGTTAATCCTGCTTTGCGACCATATCTTGGTCTCTCTACGGGAGGAACAGAGAGAGGATTAGGGCGAAGTAAGCGTGCGCCCGATTCCGCAGGTGATGAGTTGGGGAGAGTATTTGAGGCCGTATTTGGCGTTGGTTCTGGTCGAGGAAGAAAAGGTAGTGAATCAGATGATTCTGCTTTAGATACACAAGCTCCTTTTAAAAAATTAAATTTAAAGGGAAAACAAAGAACGGTAGCGGCGGTGACAGCGGCAGTGATTGCGGTAGGAGCTGTCGGGGGTGCTGCTTATGCAGCAAAAGAAGCTGGCATCGGTCCTTTTGCAGAGGCGGGTAATAGTCAATGTGACTCTGATTTCCAATGGAAGGCAACAGGAAGAACAGTTTCAGAGATTGCAGATCAAGTCGCCCAGGCTCATGGATGGGATATCTCTCCTGAAAGGCTTGTTTTTGACAACAATGGTGCTTTTGTGGATCAGAAAGGTAAGGTACTTCAGGTGAGAGAGTCAAATGGCGATATCAAGGAGGAGCTTGATCGGGAGAGAACTGTTTGTGTTTTGGTATCAGCGCCTCTGGATTATGGACCGACAACTGCTCGTTTTGAAGCAAATGGGAATCAGAGCTTGAGTGAATTTGCACTCGCGTGGGGGCTTGATCTCCAAAAACTTCGTGAAGATAATGCCGCGATTGTTCCGGAGGATAATAATGAGAAACTGAAGAAGGGTACGTTGTTATGGAGTCTTGTCAAAGAAACAGATGGCTGGTATTTCTTGCGACCACTCCACGAACCAAGTATTGATCATGTGACGGGTGGCGATCAGACAAAAACCGCCAACTTACGAATTCTTAATGCTCCTCTTCAAGGAGATCCCGACCGTATGGCGCGTCCATTTGATGGGAGCGATGATGGATTTAGAAGCAAAGATCCTGAGATAAGTTATTATTTGCCTTTGGAAAATCATCATTTGTCTGAAGAACTTCGAGCCCGAGGTCTTACGGTCGCTGGCATTGTACAAATGTATGATGATATGGGAGCGTATCTGCAATCAAATGCTCACACTAGTCTTGCGGATTTAGTAGAAAGACAACAACCTTCGCCTGAGGCGACGGAAGTGAAAGTTAATCCAATGAGTACAGTTCCTGAGCCTTATCGGGGGATTTTTACCGATGCAGCAGCAGAACGAGGGACAGATCCTCGGTTACTTGCCGCTTTGTTCTTATCAGAACACAGAGATGTATGGGTAAGTGCTGATTCAAGATGGGCATCATCTCCTACAGGGGCGCAAGGTCCATTCCAATTCATGCCCGGAACTTTTGCTGCTCATGCACAGCCAGGTATGGGCGACATACAAAATCTGACGCACGCTGCTTATGCTGCTGCGGATTTGATAGCTGATTTGGGTATTACACCTCAAACACCACTTGGTGATATTAATTATCCTTTTAAGGATCAAAACACAGTATTGTGGGCTGTTGCTCAGTATTCCTGGGGCGGTGGTAACGTGCGAGATTACACCAATCCAGATATGCACATTGATAATCCATCGATTTGGCCTGATAAACGGGCTTATCTTCAAAATGTTTTTAATCTACTTAAACCTGGTTCTAATCTCACCCAGGGAGCAGGTGGACAGTATTATCCAGAAACAGTTGAAGGAGCAGTGGAAATTCCCGAGACAACTGTTTCTCCGGAAATTCCTGTCGTGCCTGGGCAAATCAATCTTGAGCCGGAAAAGTATTATTCAAGCGATGGTTTATATGATCAATCGAGGTGGAGTGTGTATGGCATTCCTGAATCGTGGACTGTTGCAGTCAATGGCGGACGTTTATCATTGGCAGATGGGGGTATGTCGTGGGAACAGCGCTATCAAATAGTAGAAAATGAATTAAATAGGATTAATCTTTCTGCTGAAGGTTTTCAGGCATTTACAGGGAGCGTGAAGGATATTACTGATCAAACTGAATCGATGAGTAATTTTACGAGAGAGCCATTTGGATCGATCAATGAGGTACAATTTTATGTTGCCCATTATACCGTTACGAATCATGACAATAATGATACGCAAAGTGGCCTGACAGGTTTGGAAGCTGCAAATTCCATGCAAAATGCTGGTAACGGAATCGGAAGTTATAAATTTCTCGGCAAGGATGGACAAGTATGGATATTGACGTACAACAAGACTATTAACGTTCCAAACTACAATCATAATACTCGGGGGACAGAAGTGGAGGCACGAAGTCAGGAAACAATCACAGCAAAACAGTACGAAGCACTGCTGTACTCATTCGCTCATGATTTGATTAAGGACGGGAGAATAACAAAAGACATGTCAGCTGAAGAAGTGGGAGCAGTTGTCGACAGAATGGTAAAAGGTCATGGAGAATTTAACGTTGGTGTTCAACTCGAGGATGGTAGACACACTGATTTTCAAAAAGTTGTTATGGATCCATTGCGTGGTCTTCTGAAGGATTTTTTGACTAACAAAATGGGTTATTGAGCAGGCTCATAGACTATCTCTTCTTGGTAATTCTTGGATAAAATACCTTGTTTTCTCCAATGGTTGTTTTTTCAAGGAATGAATACCTATCGTCTAGTGAGAATAACTTGAGAGGAATGTCTGCGTGAGATGAGGCTATTTTGTTTTTCTTCGTAAGTATATTCCCATTGCTCCTGCAGGGATGAGTGCGGCAAGACTCAGTAATTCAGGGCCGGTTCCTGGTGTTGTTGTCGCCTGAGCTGGTTGTTCAACAGGCAGTCCACCTTTGGTTGCATTGGTTGTGTTTGATGGTACGATCGGTTGTGGTGTCGGTGTTGGTTGGGTAGGTGTCGCCGCTGCTTCCGTTGGTGAACAGTCTACTTTTCCGCCACCATAGATAATAGTACAGTCTGGCGTTTGTGCGGTGACAGACACCGGCAGCGCAAGCAGCAGAAGAGCAAATATACTAAAAATAAACCAGTGGGACATAGCGAGTCGTACAATACATCTTCTGAGCTCATTTGTCAACTTTTTGCTTTCATAACTTCACCAAATCAGGTGGGGTTGACATTCATGTTCATCTCTCAGTATGATGAATGCAGGATGCAGAGAATATCATTTCTTTTTTCATTTTTTTCCGTAGGTTTGTTCTATTTTTTTGCTCGTGTTACTGCTTTTGCTGCTCCAGTATCTGGTGGCGGCAGCGGTTCTTCAAGAGGAAATATTTGTCCGACAGGTGAGTTTAAGCCGCTTTGCAATCTTGATCTTACCAACAGTAGCGGCATTGTCGGTAGTGTTGTCACGATTCTTCTCGTATTCGGTGTCATTATTGCACTTATTTTTCTTATTATTGGAGCTATTCGATGGATTACTTCAAGTGGTGACAAGGCGAAGCTGGAATCTGCACGAGGGACCATCGTTGCTGCAATTATTGGGTTGATTCTTGCATTTTCCGCGTATTTTATTCTCAATCTTATCATGTATTTCTTCCTGGGAAATACTATCAGAAATTTTTCAATTCCGACGATTGTAAATACACGTTGACAAAACGAGTAAAATATGATGTAATAGGAGGCGATTACACGCGACGAGATCTTCAAGTGTAGTTTTTCCCTTTTCGTTTTACATGTTATCCTAAAAAAGAAAAGAAGAGAGTGTATGCCTTATAAAAAGACATCCCAACAAGTAAGTGCAAGTGATTTAGTGGGTGAAGCAAGTGCTGACCCACAAGAGGAGCAAGCAACAACGACTGCGTCAAACGCGGTTCATGCAAACGTAGCTGATACAGTACCCCTGCAGCAGAAAGCACCACAGACTGAAGAGTCTGGAGGAGCTTCCTCGTACGAGCCAAGAAGGTATCACAGAGAAAGTGACGATCGTGATCGTGGCGGGTATCGTGGTGGGTATCGTGATCGCGATAATGGAAACAGATCCTATCATCAACAGTCCGTTGAAAC
>DATIGJ010000033.1:0-3962 GCA_035454765.1 Patescibacteria group bacterium | reverse complement strand
TGCCAATATTATATTTTCACTCCACGTGCATTTACTCTTGGTAATCGTTTTTATGTTTCTTTGTACCTATGCTCTCATTTACAGTTCATTATGGACATATAATTTACAAAAAACAGTTGCTCATATGCAGACATGGGTGTTTGCCCTTTCAGTTGCGCTTCTCGAAGCGTCGACAGTGTTATGGTTTTGGCCAAGTAGCCCAACGGTAATCGCACTTTTCCTGGCAGGATTTTTCTATACGATTGTTGGTCTTTCACACATGTGGTTTGAACGTCGTTTATTTAAGGGCATTTTGTGGGAATATGTGTGGGTAAGTTGTATAACTTTTTTTGTCCTCATTCTTTTTACCCAATGGGGGAAGTAGGAGCCTCTATAAGGTACTTTTCAAGTTCCAATTTTCAATGCAAAAGATAATACATTTAATTTATTATTAATTTATTTGTTTGCATCCACAAAAATTTTTTGTGTCGAAGAAAGAATAGAGGAGAGGAGTCCTATAATAAGATGATATAGTTTGATATAGTTTGTGGATAAGTTTAGCCTCAGTTTTCACAAAACAGAGTTTTCACGGAAGGAAAAATAGAGAAATAAGTAAATACTATATCAACGTTTAAGCTTCAGAATGTAGTTATTGATAGTGAATGATCGGGAAATATCTGTACTTCTCTTTGATAAAGGATGCGTATACTCTTTTAAAAAAATACGAACATCTATTTCTTTTCTATAACAAATTGAGGCTAAAATGTTTAATTTAGATTGATAAATCAATCTAAATTAAATCTTACTTTACTACATTGGAGGAGGGGTTGTCAGTGCCTTTTAATAAGACAATATATTGAATACAAGAGATGAGATGCTCTCGTATTATTCTTTATTAATTATTTTCTTTCATAGGTCCTTTCTCTAGGTGAGGACGAGCAAATAAATGCAAGTGTATTGTTATGAGAGTGTGAGTGATTGAGGCTTTCCATATGAGGATACGTAAGCTGATTATCAGTATCATAGGGTAAGCGATAGTTCCTTAACTATTATGTCGCACAATAATACTTTTACGACATAGCTCAAGCTAATAACCGAGGGGAGGAGCTCCGTCTTGTGCAGTTAGAAAAAAATTGTACTTTCCTGTCGGTTTTACAATGAGTTGTGGAGCTTGTTTTATGACACTTATTCTCCGAAATCAGTCTCTGATTATTATTTCTTTACTTAGTTGCTATGGGTCTGTGACTTGAGGCTATTTTGAACATTGCTACTTATGGCTCCTCCCCTCAGTAAAAATAGTCCTAGGGGAGTCGTTTTGTCCGTTATATCAATCCAAAGCTAAAATTTCCGACGTCATGTAGTGCCCTAGAAGGCCTCTGATTTTTTTAAGATGTACAGTTGGTCATCTTAGTATTAAGTGTTTTGTTTGTGATAGTTGTGATGACACTATCTTTATAGTGAAATGGTCTGTTGGTGACATTTATCACCAAAAGTTTTTAAGTCAGTCATTCTATAAATAATAAGTTTTTGGCAGATAAGATTTAATAGTGAAATTTAAAAAAACCAATAACAATGCTTATATTTTGTTTAGTAAATCATACAATCTTTCAGGGTATTTATATAAAAAACGGTTTTTGTGAAAACATTTTTCACAAAAGATATTGAGATTGCTCCATTATGTAAGTAAAGGTATTCTTGCGTCTGTTACTTACATGTCGTACAATATTTTTATGAGTGCTGCCCTGCCTGATCTTATCAATCAGTTTCTTGAACATCTGGAAATTGAAAAAAACGCAAGTAAATTGACCATTCGTGACTACCGACACTATCTTGAGGTTTTTTATCTTTGGTTCTCCCCTACCAATAAGGCAATTCAAGAATTAGACCTTGGAATGGTGCGACGATACCGTGTGTATTTGGCAAATAAGATTGATAACAAGGGCAAATCGCTTAAAAAAGTCACGCAAAATTACTACGTTATTGCGCTTCGATCTTTTTTACGTTTTCTTATCAAAAATGATATTAAAACGCTTGAGCCAAGCAAAATTGATTTGCCAAAAACAGAAAGTCGCAGTCTCAAATTTCTCGAACGAGATCAAGTCGAACGGCTAGTCACCATGCCTGATACCTCTACCGAAGAGGGGACTCGCGACCGGACAATTTTGGAACTCCTCTTCTCTACCGGCCTTCGTGTGTCGGAATTGGTAAGTCTCAATCATGAGCAAATTAATATTGAACGACGTGAATTTGGTGTTATTGGAAAAGGCGGAAAGGCGCGACTTGTTTTTATTTCGGATCGTGCTGCGCTTTGGATTCAGAAATATTTGGATATGCGTACTGACCCGTTTAAACCGTTATTTATTCGTTATTCACGCGGTGTTGATGAAGATGATGAGGGTGAAAAAATGCGGCTTACTGCAAGAAGTATTGAACGGATTGTGAAAAAATATGTACAAATGGCACGACTTCCGGTTGACGCGACTGTTCATACCATGCGGCATTCTTTCGCGACGGATTTACTCACCAATGGCGCGGATTTACGTTCTGTTCAGGAAATGCTTGGTCACAAAAATATTGCCACGACACAAATCTACACGCACATTACGAATAAACAGCTTCGAGATGTCCACAAAGCCTTCCATAGTGGAAATAAGGAATAGGTACGTTTTAGTAGGTCTCGAAGGAGAGTGTGACGGAGATTGAAATAGTGTTCTCTCCTGGGTTGAGTTCTGTCGGTGCTGCTGCTTCAAAAGTTCCTCCTGCCATGTCAGCTTTCATGAGTAGAGGTCGTGGGTATCCCGCTCCACCCTCTTGAATAGAGATAACTCTTCCAAGTCGAATGCCTGCAGCATCGCTTAACTCTTTTGCTTTTTCTTTTGCATTTTTAATCGCTTCAAGGCGTGCTTCAGTTTCAAGTTCTTTTTGTTTGTCTTCATCAACAACCATTTGGTAGGTGCCAACTTGTGTCGCTCCGTCTTTTGTTGCAATATCAATTACCTGTTCTGCGGTATCAAGAGGTTTTGCTCGAACTTCTATGTTTGCGCTTGCCGTATAGCCATTTGGCTTGGTTGGCCGTTCAGGCATAATTGCAATCGTTTCTTCTGCTCTTAGAGTAGTCGTTGTTGTTACAACATCTGTGTAATCTTCATAAACTGAAAAGTTGGTAGTTTTAATATTTTTTTCAGCTATTCCGAGTTTTTTCAGGTCTTCGGTAATTTTGTTAATGATTTCATTTGTTTGATTTTTTGCTTCTTCTTGGGTTGTTGCTGTTTTATTCACACCCAATGAAATCAATGCAGTGTCAGGCACATACGTTGTCTCCCCTGTCCCCTCTGCAGTAAAGACTGCATTTGGATTCGTTTTATGATATCCAAAAGGAAGCATGTAGGTGAAGTTTACATAGAGGAACATTCCGAGTAGAACAAATCCTGCAGTAATAAGAGGATTTTTTATAGTGGGCCAAAAACGCTTCATATATCTTTTATAACGTTTTTGGAATCTCTCTGTCAACTAGAAGGTTGCTTGCGAGTTAAAAGATACAGATCAAATGGTGAGTGCTGCAAGTATTCTTCACCTAATTGTCGTTCGGGAGATAATGTCTCATTATATTGGTTACGTTGTTCAGGTATCATGGCTCGATTAATTTCGTCTCCATTTACTATGGTTAGTCCTGCGGTTTGGATTGCATCAAGGTATTCTTGTCGAGGATGATAGTAGTTTGGCACGACCAAGCCTGTTGATTTTTCTGATCCTGCAAGTTTCCTTTCGATTGGCTCACCAATCACTAATTCGGATTCGGGAATGACGAGTTCTGCCTTTGTGAGTGCAACAGGTGCTTCTCCATTATAGACAAGAATAAATTTGTTATCCCGACGAACGAACGTTGCTCGATTTATTTCGCCAAGTCGTCCAACGACTTGTCTAAGTGTTTGAATATGCTCGACTTCATCAGATGATGACGGATGAGTATTAATTTCTTGAAG
>DATIGJ010000032.1:0-5092 GCA_035454765.1 Patescibacteria group bacterium | reverse complement strand
CCTTTATAAATAAATCCTTTTTGATACATTTGCTGAAATACCCACATGACTGATTCCATGTGAGACATATCCCACGTTTTGTAAGCGTTTTTGAAATCAACCCACCGGCCAATATGGTCAACATACCATTCCCACTCACCTGAAACTTGATTGACATAAAACAAACAACGCTCAATAAACTTTTTGATCCCAACGACTTCTTCTATATCCTTTTTCCGCTTGATCTCAAGTTCCCCCTCTACTTTATTTTCAATCGGTAAACCATGCCCATCCCATCCCCATACGCGTCGAACGCGATAGCCTTTCATCGTCCAATAACGACCAAACAAATCTTTTGGAAGACTCGAAAGCAGTGATCCATAATGAGGCATACCGGTAACAAAAGGCGGCCCATCCAAAAATGTCCACTCACCCTGTGGCGCATCTTTTTCTACTGATTTTTCAAAAATCTTATGTTTTTTCCAATAATGTAAAATCTCTTCCTCAACCTGCGGAAAAGTCACTTGTGGAGAAACAGGCTTAAACATGAATACAATTATATAGCGAATGCCTCATGCATTCAAGCGTGAGGGTTATTTGAGGCCAGTAACGCCAACTGCAGGATCGGTATTTGCATTTGGAGTACAGGTTAGACCAGTTTTTCCTTCAGCTGAAGACCACACCACCCAGACAATATCACTACTACTTGCACATGTTGCTGCAGTGATGCTTCCCTTTGCTTCAGCACGCCCATAGACAATAGCATCTGTTCCGTTTGTTTGGTAACAATAACCATTCTGTACCGCTCCTCCACCAGTACAACCAGATACATATCCTGTCCCTGAAGGGTTATTGGGTGTCGTTTTTAGCTCTCCTGAAGTTTGTAAGGTCGTCATCCATACATTGTCCTCTGTCGGATAGACAGCTCCTTGACTGGTATAATACGATTGCACTGCATTCCCTAATTGTTGAATGGTTGTTTTGCGACCTGCATCTCGACCACGGGAAAGCTGTTCAAGAGGATTGATGGCGACAAGAATCCCCCCCGCAAGCACACCAAGAATCGCGATTACGATAAGTAACTCAATCAAGGTAAATCCAACTGATAATCTTTTTATATTCAACACAGATGATAAAAAAACAGTGCTCCTTATTAAGTAGACCATACGCGGAATTACTTGTCAAGTAATCCAAAAATATTTTTTCTGAAACCTTCAAGGGTTCCCTCTTTTTCCATCTTCATCATCTTTAATGCAAGATCTTTTGCTAAATAATCATCTTTTTCTACAAAAGATGTAAATTCTTCGAAAGTACAGGCAACTTGCTCAATTTTTTCACCAGGATCCAGATGTGGCTCAGCGATTTTTTTACAATCTCTGGCAATAAAATAATAAATCTCCCAGTCTATTTTCGTATACGGCGTACAAACAGTCAATAATTCCCAATCATCTGATTCCAAACCGGATTCTTCAAGAAGTTCTCTTTTTGCGGTAACCAATGGCTCCTCACCTTCTTCAGCGCGTCCGCCATATAAGGAAAAATAATCATGTTTGTGCGGTTGTGATTGACGAGTCAACAAAATCTTATCACCCTGCGTTACAAGAATTTGAATGGTATCAGGACGTTTAATCATCTCAAACGTCTCATGACTGCCGTCAAACATCTGTTGATCCCACTGATAGACAGAAAAAATTTTGCCTTGAAATACTTTCGTTGCCTGCTGCGGAATCTTCATGCATTGATTGTACCGTTATTTTGGCATACAAACAAGAGACCAACCCCAGGATTGTTTACACACCCCCGTTTTTATATGGCCAGAAGGATCTGTATAATAACAGGAATCATTTTTTTCCTTCCCTGCACAAGGATCAGAAGAAACAGGATTATTTGTATCATCCTCTTCTTCCTCTCTTGGCGCTGGTGAAGGCGTCATCGTTGGAGTTTTTGTAGGAGTAAGCGTCGGCGTCATCGTTGGCTCTTCGTCAGGAACTTCTGTCGAACCGCTATAATAATAGTTCTCTTCATGAACAGGATATATCTCCTGTTGTTCCATCTCTGACTGGTAATCTTCTTCTTCCTCACTTTGTTCAGGAAAAAAAGAGTTTGCTTGAGGCACTTCAGTTGGAACCACTGTCGGTGTTGGAGTGATAGTCGAACCCGAATTAGACGTTCCGGGTTGAAAAATTTTTTTTGCCTCCATGATAAATCCTCCCAAATTCTGATACGAAGGTGTTGTGCTGACATATGATGGATTTATCACTTCATATACTCGCTCAAAAGAGGGATTAACATAAAACAACGATAACACAAGCGGAATGGCAGCAATGACAACAACAGCAACGATTTCAAAAAACTGCTTCCAATTTCTTTTATGGCTCGTTTCAACAAATTCGTAGGAGCCCGGAGGTAAATCAGGTACATCAGATGGCGTGGGTGGTTGTTGCGATGATGTCGAAGAACTCCCCATACTTCAAGTATTCCAAGAGTCAATAAAAATGTCAATCCTGAGCCTAAATTGCCCTAACAAAATAATTCATTTATAATGGCTGTATGTCCCCCAAGATAGTTAGTTTTCTTTTCTTTGTTGTTGTCCTTATTTTCTCTACAATCATTTTACAAACAAATAATAAAACAAAGGTAAATCTATCTTCTCAGGTAAGCGAGACTCCAAGAAAACCTGTGTATACCGGCGCATGGGTAGGCGGATTTTGGGACAATGAAACGAAAACGTTAGACATCCAACCGCTGAAACAATTTGAAGCAACGATTGATAAAAAGGTTGCATTCGCGAACTTGTTCTCTGAATGGGAATATCTCGCGAATCCACAATTACGAGATAATTTAAATACAATCTCGGCAAATGGCTGGACACCCATAATCAGTGCAAACCCGTCATTTATTGACAACTGTGAAGATAAGGGAAAACCGTTATATGCTACCATTGCTGATGGAAGCTGTGATACATTTCTTGCAAAGGTTGGGAAGAATATGAAAGCGTACAATAGACCTCTTTTTTTACGATTTGCCTGGGAAATGAATTTAAAAAATATGTATTGGAGTGTTGAAGGAACGAAAAGTACACCACAGGATTTTATTCACGCGTGGCAACGATTTCATACTATTCTGAAACGGGAAGGAGCAACAAATGTCGTCTGGATACTCTCATTTAATACCAGTAGCAGTGAAACAATTCCTTATGCTGATTTATATCCAGGTGATGAGTATGTGGATTGGGTCGCGATTGATGGCTATAACTGGGGTACTTCTCAACCCTGGAGCGGATGGACAAACTTCAGTGGAGTCTTCTGGAACTCCTATAGTGAGCTCATTGCCGTTTCGAAAAAACCGGTGATGTTATCTGAGGTCAACTCTTCACCGACAGGCGGTAATAAAGCAGCGTGGTTTGACGATATGCTGACAGAAAAAATCCCTGATGATTATCCCCAGATTGAGGCGATTGTTTTCTTTAATGAAAATAAAATGACGGGAGAAAGTGTGGATTGGAGAATTGAAAAATCACCCGAATATGTTGAGGCGGTGAGAAGCGGTCTCACCCTGCCAATCTATAAAAGCACTTACCCTTAATGCTTAACGGCATCTGCAAGAGCATGAATAATTGCCTCATCTTGAAAGGCTACAGTTTCACCAGTTCGTAGCCTAATATTGCCATCTGCGTTAAGATACAAAACATATCCTGCAGCATCAATTTGTTTTTGTGTAAGCGAAAGATTTTCTTTCGCTGCAAATTCTCGTAGTGCTTTTTTTGCTAATTTTATATACGAATCACCACGCTCCACGGTATAGATATATCTCTTTGATTCCGGAAGCGAAAGAGTATTTGCTGAGGTACTTGACGATACTACGTTTTGTTGTTGAGCCATCTGCGTTGGCGATGGAATAAGAGCCATTGTATTGGAGACATGTTGTTGTTGATCACTATTTTGCAAACCGGAGAGCGCGAGCACTGTCGGAGATGTCGGATTCAGAAATGCAAGAACTGTATGCGTGACTGCTATTGTACCGAGGATAAAAAAGAGAAGAAACATAAGATATCTTTTGATATATAAAACCGCTTTATAGATAACATTACGAGCTGTTGCCAATCGGTAAGGATGCATAAACTCCATAATAAATGTCAAAAACATCGTATGCCAAAGAACCGAGTACAAACTCCACCCGAGAACAATATAGGTATTATAGTTACCAAAAACTTCCGGACGAAACAGTAAGATAACAATAAAAAGCATGACATAAGTTGCAGAAATAAACATCGCAATATTAAACGCTTGAACAAAATCATCATGAAGCCCTGCTATTTTAATACCCGTCGGATGCCATGTTGGAATACCTTTAACAATCATTCTGAAATACGTATAAAGATAGGTGTAAGAATTATTTAATGCGGCAAATTTTGTCCCTATTTTACTCTTATGCGTTTTGATCAGTGGAGAAACACATTTACTTAAGATAATATAGGGCAAGAAGTAAAAGGTATGCGCAATGGATAGACTATCTGAATGAAAATATAATAATGCGAGAAATTGAAATGCAAAAACAATCGTCAGTGCTTCAGAAAGATAATGCATGGGATTAATCAAATAGATAAGTCTCGCAGGAAGACTCAAATGGGCGCTTGGCCAATATTTTGCGAAGACAAGATTGCCGCTACACCATCGCATATGTTGCTTAAAATATCCCTGATAGGTATCAGGACTTTTTCCCATACTAACAATCAATGGTAAATATTTTACGTAATACCCATGCTGTGTGACGAGTAGTCCCGTTGCCAGATCTTCACTTGCATGTACTTTTGGTGTTCCCTGAAGTTTTTGAATAGCACTTTTTCGATAAATCGCACTAGTCCCGACACACATTGCCGCTTTAAATTCATCACGACACGGCATAATAATCCGATAAAAATCTTCGACGATATTGCCCCCTCCATATTCAACATGAGATCTCTTGTGCACCTGTTTTGTTTGTTCAAAATACTGGGGGGTTTGCAGGATACCAATCTTATTATCAGATGCAATATACGGAATAAGATCATGCAGCGCATCTATAATCGGGATAAAATCCGCATCAAGAATAAGGACATATTCTCCTTGTGAAT
>DATIGJ010000031.1:0-2300 GCA_035454765.1 Patescibacteria group bacterium | reverse complement strand
TTGGACACGCATACAGCAGTCTGGGATTGGGGAGATGGGACGACGTCAACTGGTACAGTGATAGAAAGTAATGGCTCAGGATCTGTTTCAGACAGTCATACCTATACAGCGGCAGGAGTATATGAAATTACCTTAACAGTCACTGATAATAACAATACAAGCGACACGGAAGTTTTCCAATATATCTCAGTCTATAGTCCAACTCCCCAGGGATTGTTTAATGGGGTAAGAAAGTTCAATTCACCAGCAGGTGCATATCCTGCCAATCCAAGTCTCACAGGACAAGTAATGTTTGGGATAACAGCAAAATATCAAGGGACAACACCGATAGGCGATGTGAGTATGGACTTCAACGCAGCAAACTTTGAATTTGAAGCGACAGGGATTGCCACTTTGGTAATATCCAATGGTAATAAAGCGACATTGAGCGGGACAGGGACAGTAAATGGCAATTCAGGCTATACCTTCCTCGTCACCGGATTTGATGGTGGATCGGGTGGAGATGACTACATCAGATTCCAGATAAAAGATACATCAGACACTATTGTCTTTGATTCTCAGCCTGGAGCAGGAGATACGGTAGATCCTACAGCACTTATTACTGCAGGGAATGTTGTCATTCATTGACCCTTTTATAAAATTTGAAAAAGAATCGGTAAAGGCTGGTTTTAAAAGTTTTTCGTCCTCGAATTGTAATTTCATTAGAGACTCAATATACTAATAAGTATCTGCCTTATGGGAAGTTTTGTTTTTCTTCCATTGATTTTTTTGAAGTTTTGGTATTTTGAAGCACCGCGTGGTATGTTTGGTTATTTTGCTTCATTGAATCACGCGTTTTTAGAACTTTTTTCTCTCCCACTTTTCCTTCGTACGTTTTTTCAACCATTGAAAAATGAATATAGACAGGGGCTTGTCTGGTTTTCCCGATTTGTCGGAATGACAGTAAAATCCGTGATGATTCTTGTTGATTTATTGATTTTTCTTATCCTCCTTGCCATTGAAATAATTATTTTGATCGGGTTTTTGATTTTTCCGATCGCAACTGTTTATTTATTGCTCTATGGATACTGACATGAAATTTTATGCTGGGATGTATCACGTTTATCGCACTGCGTTCGTGCGAAGCGTTCGGCTTCTTATTTTTATCTTACTGCTTTTTGTAGTGATAACATCATTGGTGAATAATACTGCATTTGGTTTGACACAATTTTTTTTTAATGTTTTCCTGATGATTGAGATTTTTTTCCATTACAAAATTTGTCGTGTCATGCCGTCAAAGACTGTCTCTGAAAATACTGGAGATATTCGTCAATCTTTCTTATTACCCGTTCTTGCCGGCTTTATTACCCATCATTCGATAAAGCAAGTAGTTAAGCAATGTCTTCATGATGCCGAAATTCAGTTATTTTTACAAAAGGCCGCTATTGCAAAACAAGATCTCAATTTTGAGGCACTGGATAGTACGAAAGATGATCTTGCACAAAAAGCTTTTGAAGTAGCTCGATTGTATCGAGGGAGTTATGTTACACGGCTTGATGTTGTCTTCGCATATTTATTACTTTCTGAGTCAAAAACGAAACTGTTTTTCAAGAAAGATTTAAAAATTGAAGATCTCAGTGAAATCTTTGTCTGGATTCGTTCACTGTATGCACATAAGGAACGTCCACAAAAAACGAGAGTGAAATTTGAAGGCGGGGGAATCGGTGAAGTGTTTGTCTGGGGGTGGACCTATGAAACGAAAAAATATACGACTAATTTTAGTGAGAGCGTTCTTCGTCAAGAGCCGAAATTTTTTGGTCGGGAGGCAGAATTTCGCAGCATGCTTGAGTCATTAATCAAAATCCAAAATAATAATGTGTTATTGGTTGGTGAAATCGGCTCTGGTAAGGAAAATCTTGTTCGCGCACTCGCATATTTAAGTTTTGAAGGGAAGATTGGTGCGATGCTAGATCACAGACGAGTGTATCAACTGTTGGTCGGTCCGTTGACAGCAGGTATCAGTAACAGAAGTGATCTGGAAATTCGGTTGCAAAATATTATCGCGGAAATTTCTCATTCGGGAGATGTGCTTCTCTATATTCCAGATTTTCAAAATGTGGTTGGTGGTACGACATATAATCTTGATATTTCCGGTGCGTTGTTGCCCTATTTGAAGACAGGTGGGATGCCGATTGTCGCAACGATGACGACTGGTGCATATAAAACCTATATGGAGAAAAATCCATTGAAGGAAGTATTTCGGGTTATTCATTTGCGAGCACCAGAAAAGCGAGTTGCGATTCAGATGATTTTGGATGAGG